>CAZOZD010000057.1:0-9639 GCA_964584195.1 uncultured Burkholderiales bacterium | reverse complement strand
ACCCGACCCTACGCCAACCCTTCCAGTTTCCGCCGCATGCCCCCGAACCCCTTTTCTCCGGCGTTGCCTGATCGCCTTCAGCCTGTCCCTGTATGGTCTTGGTGGACCCGCGCAGTCGATCGCCGCACCGGGCCCGGACTTCAATCAACTGTTCGGTGTGCTTGGTGTGCCGATGCTGCTGGTCGACCCCGAATCCGGCCGCAGCCCGCTTCTATGGCCACGATCGCGCCGCCCTGCGTAGCCTGCATGTCCAGGACATCAACACCCTGAGTCCTGGGCAGGTGGCCGAGGAGCGCGCGCTCGCCGAACGCGAGGGGCGCAACCATTTCGTATTCCAGCACCGCCTGGCGAATGGTGACATCCGCACTGTCGAGGTGTATTCGCATCCATTCGATTTCGCCGGCCAGCCGCGGCTGCTGTCGATCATCCATGACATCAGCGCCGGCCGCGATCGCGAACAGGGCATCTGGCACTACCAGAAGCGGCTGGAGGAATTGGTCGAGGAACGCACCGCCGAGATCCGGGCCGCCGACCGCCGCCTGATCGGACTGCTGCTGTTCGGTCTGGTTCTGACCCTGGTGGCCGGACTGCTCATGTGGATCATGACCCGCGCAAGGCAGAAATCCGAGGCGGCCCTCCAGGAGAGCCTGCGCGACGAACGCCAACGCCTGCAGGCCATCCTCGACGGCACCCACGTCGGCACCTGGGAATGGAATGTACAGACCGGCGAGACGGTGTTCAACGAGCGCTGGGCCGAAATCATCGGCTACACCCTCGCCGAACTGGGACCGATCTCGATCGAGACCTGGAAGCAATTCGCCCATCCCGAGGATCTGGCCCGTTCAGGCGATCTGTTGCAGGCCCATTTCTCGGGCCAGAGCGCGTATTACGACTGCATCGCACGCATGCGGCACAAGGATGGCCATTGGGTCTGGGTACACGATCGCGGCCGGGTTGCCCGTTGGACCGAGGATGGCCAGCCCCTCCTCATGGCCGGCACCCACCAGGACATCACGGAACAGCGCCGGCTACAGGAACAGTTGCGCATCGAGCAGCGCCAGCTCAAGAGCGTGATCGAGGGCGCCAATCTGGGCGTCTGGGAATGGAACGTGCAGACCGGCGAGTTGTTCATCAACGACCGCTGGGCGGTAATGATCGGCTACTCTCCGGAAGAGTTGCAGCCGCTCAGTGTCGAGACCTGGAGCAATCACCTGCACCCGGACGACCTGCGCCAGGCCCAGTCCCGGCTCGATCAGCATTTCGCTGGCGCGATCCCCGAATACCGCACCGAGTTCCGCATGCGCCACAAACTCGGCCACTGGGTCTGGGTGCTGGCCGTTGGCCGGGTGTCCGAATACACCCCCGAGCACAAACCGCTGTGGATGTCGGGGATTCACGTCCTGGTGACCGAACAGAAAGAGGCCCAGGCGCGCCTGCAACGGAGCGAGCGCCTGCTGCGTGACGGCGAGACCCTCGCGCGCATCGGTGGCTGGGAGTACCAGGTCGACAACGGCCAGATGTTCTGGACCGAGGGATTGTTCCATCTGCACGATTTCGAGCCCGCTCCGGACTTCGACCACATCGCGCAAAGCGTGAACTGCTACCGGCCCGAGGACCGGGAAACCATCCTGCGCGCATTCAATGCCTGCATCGAGGAAGGTCGTGCCTATGATCTGGTGTTCCCGTTCGTCAGCGCGCGCCAGCAGCACAAATGGATCCGTACCCGGACCGCGCCGGTGATCGAGCAGGGCCAGGTGGTGAAGGTGGTGGGCATCGTCATGGACATCACCGAGCAGAAGGAGACCGAAACCGCGCTGCAAGCCTCGCTGCGCCAGGCCGAGGAGCTCGCCGCCCGGGCCGAGGCCGCCAATGTTGCCAAGAGCCGGTTCCTGGCCACCATGAGCCACGAGATCCGCACCCCCATGAACGGTATCCTCGGCATGGCGCAACTGTTGCTCGCCGAACCGGCGAGCGAGGAGGAATCCCGGGACTACGCGCGCACCATCTACGAGTCGGGCCAGACCCTGATGCGCCTGCTCAATGACATCCTCGACCTCTCGAAAGTCGAGTCCGGCCGCCTCAAGCTCGAACAGGGCATCGTGTTCCCGGCTGAGCTGTTGCGCGGCATGGAGCTGCTGTTCGGCGAGAACGCACGGGCCAAATCCATTGTCCTGAGCACCGTCTGGAGGGGCCCGGAAGCTGCCGGCTATCAGGGGGACGCCCACCGCCTGCGGCAGATGCTGAGCAATCTGGTCAGCAATGGCATCAAGTTCACCCCGGCCGGCGAGATTCGCATCGAAGCTCGTGAAGCCGAGCGCGACGACCACTCTGCGCAGCTCGAATTCGCGGTATCCGACACCGGCATCGGCATACCTGCCGACAAGCAGGCCCTTCTGTTCCAGCCGTTCAGCCAGGTGGACAGTTCCACCACCCGCGAATACGGCGGTACCGGCCTGGGTCTGTCCATCGTCCGCAGCCTGGCACGCCTGATGGGCGGCGAAGTCGGGGTCGACAGCCGGGAAGGCGAAGGATCGCGATTCTGGTTCCGGGTCCGCCTGCAAACCCTGCCCGAGGAAACCAGCCAGGCGCCGACGCTACCGGACGCCATGCCGGCCACCGAGGCCGCCGGACTGCCGCGCCTCACGGGCCGTGTGCTGGTGGTGGAGGACCTGCCCACCAACCAGAACATCCTCCGCGTATTGTTGACCCGGATGGGCGTCGACATGGTGTTCGCCGACAACGGCGAACAGGCGGTGGAACGGGTGATGGCCGAGGCCGACTGGATCGACGTGATCCTGATGGACGTGCAGATGCCGGTGCTGGACGGCTACGCTGCCACCGAACGCATCCGCGCCTGGGAGAAGGCCGAAGGCCGGCCAGCGACCCCGATCCTCGCCCTGACCGCCAGCGCATTCGCCGAAGATCGCCAGCGCTGCATTCAGGCGGGCATGAACGACTACCTATCCAAACCCATCCAGGTGGAGGCCCTGGCAGACGCATTGGCCAGATGGCTGCCGGTGGTCGAGCCACCGGTCACCGGCACAAGACCCACGTCCAGCCGGTCGGTGGACTGGCCGGCCCTCCGGGCTCTGGTCGAAGAACTGCTCCCTCTGCTCGCCGGCGCCAGGTACGACGCCATCGAACGCTTCGCCGCGCTGGAGTCCTTGCTCGAAGGCACGCCACTGGCCGACGAACTGGAAGGTATCCGCCTCGACGTGCAGGCGTTCCGCTTTGCCGAGGCCCGGGCCGCATTGCGCAGCATGCTGGCCCACGAGGGGCCTTGATTCATCCTGAATGCTTCACCACAGAGGCACAGAGATTCGCAAAATATTCAAGCTTTTACGAAAGCGCCGATGCTCACCCCGTGGGTAGCGCCTGGAGCCGCAGGGCGAGGGGTCCGCAGCATTCGTAGCCCGGATGGAATGAAATGGACTCCGGGAAAGGTCTACGGTCCCGGATTCCTGCGGCCTGCATCCCGGCTACGGGACTGTGTAGATACCTATCCCGTCGTGGGGAAAGGGTTTGAATGCCCTCATCCCCGGCCCTTCCCCCGGCGGAGAAAGAAGGGAAAACTTTTTTGCGTAGACCGCCCCGGCGGAGGTCTGCCGGCAAGCACCTGAGTCTTAGAAAGTCTCTGTGCCTGTGGCCCTGTGGCGAGAAATTGTGGCTTACTCCGACATCAGCAGGATGCCGGCCAGCGGCGGCAGGGTGACCACCAGTGAATGGGGGTAGCCCATCCAGGCGGTGTCCTCGGCCAGGAGGCCGGCGCCGTTGCCGGTGTTGGAGCCGCCGTACCATTCCGAATCGCTGTTGAACACCTCACGCCAGAAACCCGGCGTCGGGCAGCCGATGCGATAGCCCTCGCGCGGCACCGGGGTGAAGTTGAGCACCACCAGCAGGGCACGGCCGGCGCGATCGCGGCGCTGGTATGCAAGCACCGACTTGTCGGCGTCGTGACAATCGATCCAGGCAAAGCCCTCCGGCTCGAAATCGAGCTCGTGCAATTGCGGCAGTTCGCGGTACAGGCGGTTGAGGTCGCGCACCGCGCGCTGCACACCCTCGTGCCAGGAGGTCTGCAACAGGCCCCAGTCCAGTTCGCTCACCGCCGACCATTCCCGGCCCTGGCCGAATTCGTTGCCCATGAAGTTGAGCTTCTTGCCCGGCCAGCTCATCTGGAAGGTGTACAGCAGGCGCAGGTTGGCGAACTGCTGCCAGGCGTCGCCCGGCATCTTGCCGAGCAGCGAGCCCTTGCCGTGCACCACCTCGTCGTGCGAGAAGGGCAGCACGAAGTTCTCGGAATAGGCGTAGAGCTGGCCGAAGGTGAGATTGCCATGGTGGAAGCGGCGATAGATCGGGTCGAGATGCATGTAGGCCAGGGTGTCGTTCATCCAGCCCATGTTCCACTTCATCGAGAAGCCCAGACCGCCGACATAGGTGGGACGCGACACCATCGGCCAGGCGGTGGACTCCTCGGCGATGGTGAGCGCGCCGGGGAAGCGTTCGTGCACCATCACGTTCATCTCGCGCAGGAACTCGATGGCGTCGAGGTTCTCCCGGCCACCGTACTTGTTCGGCAGCCATTCCCCCGCCTTGCGCGAATAGTCGAGGTAGAGCATGGAGGCCACCGCGTCCACGCGCAGGCCGTCGAAATGGAACTCGGACAGCCAGTAATGCGCCGAGGCGAGCAGGAAGCCGCGCACCTCACTGCGACCGTAGTTGAAGATGTGCGTGCCCCAGTCCTGATGTACGCCCAGACGCGGGTCCTCGTGCTCGAACAAGGCCGAGCCGTCGAAACGGGCCAGCGCCCAGTCGTCCATGGGGAAATGCCCGGGCACCCAGTCGAGCAGCACGCCGATGCCGGCGCGATGACTGGCGTCGATGAATGCGCGCAAGCCGTCCGGGGAGCCGAAGCGGGAGGTCGGCGCGAAATAGCCGGTGGTCTGGTAGCCCCAGGATTCGTCGAGCGGATGCTCGGTGATGGGCAACAGCTCGATGTGGGTGTAGCCCATGTCCACCACATGCGGGATCAGGCTTTCCGTCAGCGCGTTCCAGTCCATGAATCCGCCGTCGGGCAGGCGCCGCCATGAGCCGGGGTGCAGCTCATAGATGTTCATGGCCGAGTGCAGCCAGTCGCGCCGGGCGCGGTTCGCCATCCAGGCTTCGTCGTGCCAGACGTGGCTGCTGTCGCCACAGACCACCGCCGAGGTGCCCGGGCGCGGCTCGAAGCGCCGTGCAAACGGGTCGGTCTTGACCCGCAACGCGCCACTGTCGCGGTTGCGGATCTCGAACTTGTACAGCTCGCCCTCGCCCAGACCGGGGATGAACAGCTCCCACACTCCGGTCCCGCCCCGCACCCGCATGGGGTTGACCCGGCCATCCCAGCGATTGAACGGACCGATCACCGACACCCGCTCGGCCGTCGGCGCCCATACCGCGAAGCGCACGCCGGCGCATCCATCCACCGTCGCCGGATGCGCTCCCAGACCGCGCCAGGCCTCGATCAGGCGGCCCTGGTTGAACAGGAACAGGTCGTCCTCGCTCAGCAAGGGTTCGAACGCATAGGGATCGACGAACTCGCGCGTCACCCCGTCCTCGACGCAACGCAGGCGCCAGGGCCGCGCCGGGGCGGTCTCGCCGTGCCACTCGAACACCCCGGCCTGGCGGGCCGGGGCCAGATCCACCGGCCCCTCCGGCAAGAGCAGCGCCACCCGCTCGGCATGGGGACGGAATACCCGCAGCCGATGGCCACGACCTTCGGCAAACAGGCCAAGGATGGAAAAAGGATCGTGCAGGCGACCGGCGAGCAGACGTTCGATGGCGGAATTGGACATGACGGCAACCGAGTGGACGATGCCCGGCATTATGAACCGGTCAAGGTGCTCGCGGATACGCCCGGGCGGGGTTCAGCCGCCGGTGGCGTTCATGAACCGCACCAGCTTCCTCGGCTGCGAGTCGAACTCGTGCCGTTCCGGCTTGCGACCGATGGCCTCGATGATGGTGGCGACAATCTCGGCATCGGAGGCGCCGCCACGCAGCAGCGGCCTGAACTCGACCCGGTCTTCCTGGCCCAGGCAAAGATGCAGCACGCCATCGACGGTCAGCCGCACCCGGTTGCAGGTGGCGCAGAAATGCTGCGAGATGGGGGTGATGAACCCCAGGCTGAAGCGACCGTCGCGGCTGGCCAGGTATCGCGCCGGGCCACCGCCGGGCAGCACCGCGTCGATCAGGTCGAAACGCTGCCGCAGGCGGTTCTTCACCGGTTGCAGGTCGACATAGCCCATGCGGCGGGCGGTCTCGCCCATCGGCATGAGCTCGATCAGGCGCAGGATGAATCCTTCCGCCATGCACCAGGCCACCATGGCGTCGATCTCGTCGGCGTTTTCCCGCATCACCACCATGTTGATCTTGATCGGGCCGAAGCCGGCGGCCTTGGCGGCGGCGATGCCGGCAAGGATGTCGGGCAGCACGGCACGGCCGTTGATACGTTCGATCCCCTCCGGGCGCAATGAATCGAGACTGATGTTGAGGCGGCGCACCCCGGCGGCATGGAGCGCGACGGCATGGCGATCGAGCTGGGTGGCGTTGGTGGACAGGGACAGGTCGTCGATGCCGGGGATGGCGGCCACCCGGGCTGCCAGATCCACCACGTTGCGACGCAAGAGCGGTTCACCGCCGGTGAAGCGCACGCGCTTGAGACCAAGTCCGGCGAACAGCCCGAGCAACCGTTCCAGCTCGGCGAAGCTGAGCCAGTGCGCCGGCTCCTCGAAACCGTGGAATCCTTCCGGGATGCAATAGGCGCAGCGCAGGTCGCAGCGGTCGGTGACCGACAGGCGCAGGTATTCGATCCGGCGACCAAAGCGGTCGACGAGGTCGTTCATGAGGTTGTTCATGGCAGGCTCGCTGTGCATCTGGGAAAATATAACATTCGAACTTTGCGCACCGATTCGCAGCATGCCCCCAGGCCCATGCCCCGTCCTTGACCGCGGTCATGTCGCAGTCCGCCCCGCCCCGGGCAGGATGACGCCATGAAGATGCTCGGTTTCGCCGGATACAGCGGCAGCGGCAAGACCACCCTCATCGAGGCGCTGCTGCCTCGTTTCAAGGCCTGCGGGCTGAAGGTGTCAGTGGTCAAGCAGACCCACCACGACATCGAATTCGACACGCCCGGCAAGGATTCATGGCGCCATCGCCAGGCCGGCGCGCACGAGGTCATGCTCACCTCACCGAGGCGCTGGATGCTCGCGCATGAACTGGGAGCGGCGCCCGAACCGCCGCTCGACGAACTCGTCGCCCACCTCTCTCCATGCGACCTGGTCCTGGTGGAGGGCTTCCGCCACGGCGCGCTGCCCCGCATCGAGGTCTGGCGCGAAGTACTCGGCCACCCCCGCCTGCACCCGGGCACCCCGGGCATCGTCGCAGTCGCCGGCGACGCCCGCGACCTCGACCTGCCCTGTTTCGGGCTCGATGACCTCGCCGGCATCGAACGTTTCATCCTTGCCACCCTGGAGTCCTGATGGCCGATTCAATGCTCACGGTCGACGCCGCGCGCGACCAGCTCATCCGTTCCGCCCGCCCGCCCACCGGGCGCGAGATCCTCGCCGCCGCCGACGCGCTCGGCCGGGTGCTGGCCGAGCCCCTGCTCGCCGACCGCGCGGTGCCGCCATTCGCCAACTCGGCCATGGACGGCTACGCCCTGCGCCTTGCCGACTGGAGCGCGGACGGCTGGCTCGCGGTGCGCCAGCGCATCGTCGCCGGCCAGGTGGGCGGTCCGCTCGGCCCGGGTGAGGTCGCACGCATCTTCACCGGCGCGCCCATCCCGGCCGGTGCCGACTGTGTGGCCATGCAGGAGGATTGCGACCTGCGCGAGGCGGCCAACGGACCCGAAGTGCACGTGCGCCGCGCACCCCGCCCTGGCGAGCACGTCCGCCCGGCCGGCGAGGACATCGCCCTGGGGCAGACCGTGCTTGCCGCCGGTGCCCACCTCGGCCCCGCGCAACTGGGGCTGGCCGCCGCGCTGGGCCGCACCGAATTGATGGTCTACCCGCGCCTGCGCGTCGCCCTGCTCTACACCGGCGACGAGATCGTCCTGCCCGGCCAGCCGCTCGGCCCCGGCCAGATCTACAACTCCAACCGCGCCACGCTCGGCGCACTCACCACCGGTCTGGGTTGTGCGGTGACCGACCTGGGCCAGGTCCCCGACCGGCTCGACGCCACCATGGCACTGCTCGATGCCGCCAGCCGCCAGGCCGACGTGGTCATCACCAGCGGCGGCGTGTCGGTGGGTGAGGAAGATCATGTGCGCGCCGCCCTGCAGCGACTGGGCCAGGTCGAGCTGTGGAAGGTGGCCATGAAACCGGGCAAGCCCCTGCTCCACGGCCGCATCGGCGCGGCCGACCTGATCGGCCTGCCCGGCAACCCGGTGTCCGCATTCGTGGTGTTCGCGCTGTTCGTGCGGCCATTCCTGCTCGCCCGCATGGGGGGAATCCCCGCCCCCCTGCCCGGCTACACCCTGCCGGCCGGGTTCGACTGGACCCGGCCAGGCAGGCGGCGTGAATTCCTGCGCGCGCGCCTCGAAGCGGGGCGGGTCGTGCTGCACCCCAACCAGGGCTCCGGCGTGCTGTCCTCGCTCGCCTGGGCACACGGCCTTGCCGACATCCCCGCCGACACCGTCATCCACGCCGGCGATCCCATCCACTACATGCCGCTGGCGGAGCTCATGCAATGAAAGTACGCATCCTCTATTTCGCCCGTTTACGCGAAACATTCGGCCTCAACGCCGAACATCTCCAGCTTCCCGACGGAGTGAACCACGTCGGCGCGCTCATCGACCACCTGCGCCAGCGCGGCGGCGTCTGGGCCGAGGAACTCAGCCCGGGCCGCGCATTCCGGGTGGCGGTGAACCAGGACATGGCTGCGGCCGATACCGCACTCGCGGCCAACGACGAGGTCGCCATCTTCCCGCCGGTGACAGGAGGCTGAGGATGAAGGTCCAGGTCCAGATCGAGCCCTTCGACCTCAACGCCGAGGTCGCCGCACTCCACGCCGGTGGGGTCGGCGCCGTGGCCAGCTTCGTCGGCGTGGTGCGCGACGACGGCGAGGGGCTTGCCGCGCTCACGCTCGAACACTACCCCGGCATGACCGAGCGCGCACTCGAACGCATCCTCGTCCGTGCTCGCGAACGCTGGGGCTTCATCGACGCCACCATCATCCACCGGATCGGCGAACTGGCCCCGGGCGAGCCCATCGTCCTGGTGGCGGTGGCCGCCGCGCACCGAGGCGAGGCCTTCTCCGCCTGTGAGTTCATCATGGACTACCTCAAGACCGAGGCACCGTTCTGGAAAAAGGAATTCGGCGAAGCCGGCGCGCACTGGGTCGATGCGCGCGAGTCCGACCAGGCGGCGGTGGCGCGCTGGGGTGATTGAGTTCGAGCGGGGTATCGCTTACGACGGCTTAGCCCACCTTTAACAACATCCCCGCCCTTTTCCCGATTTTCCCCGCCTCAACACCCCGCCAAGCCGCATGGTTGACGGGTCGGGTTTTGGGCGATCAATTGTAGTGACATATTGTTTCTGGCCGTCCGCACCAACCCCTTCCCCTCGGGTATCCTCCGGGCATGTACATCCGCCGCGTTACCACTCG
>CAZOZD010000056.1:6894-10677 GCA_964584195.1 uncultured Burkholderiales bacterium | reverse complement strand
GCGGTTTCGATATGGACCGGATTGAAACCGCCCCACCAGGCGTAGATCAGCAGCAGGGGTAGGGCAAAGGCCAGCAGGAAGGGGAGGAAGGGGTTCAGACGCACGATAAGGGCCGGCAAGGTCAAGGCCACCATTGTAGTCGCGCCGTTGCGGTGTGGTTCACCGGCCGCGTCCGGCCGCCTCGCGTGCCTCGGCGGCGCGCAGCTCGCGCAGGCGGGCATCGATGCGGGACTGGGTGAAGAAATCGCCGTCGCCCGCGCGGCGGGCCTGTTGCAGCTGCTCCATGGCACGGCTTGGCAGGTCGAGCCGGAGCAGCGCCTCGGCCTCGGCGAGGTGGCCCTCGGCACGTCGTCCCAGGGCCAGCAGGGCACGCGCCTGGAGACGTCGCAAGGCCGGGTCCTCGGGCCAGAAGGCTTGCTTTTCGTCGAGGAACGCAAGTGCGGCGGCGGGCCGGCCGACATCGAGCAGGGCACGGGCCTGGGCCAGCGCCAGGGGGCGGTCGCTGCCGTGCCGGGCGAGTGCCGCGCCCAGGATGCGCAGGGCGTCCTCGGGGTGCTGCCTGGCCAGGGCGATCTCGGCCGCCAGGGTGGCGATCATGGCCGAATTGATTTGCCCGTCGAGGGGGGCGAGGGCGGCTGCGGCTTCCGCCCGCCGCCCGCCGCGCAACATCGCCAGGGCCAGGCCATAACGCTGGTCGAAGGCTTCCGGGCGCTCGGCCAGCGCCGCCGCGAAGCGCGCCTGGGCCTGGGCGGGGTCCTCGCCGAGCGCCTGGGCGCGGGCCCGGACCAGAAGGTATTCGATGCTGTCCTCGTGCTGGCGGTAGGGCAGGCTGGTGATCCGGTTCTGCATGTCGGCGATGCGCTCGAAGGTGAGCGGATGGGTGCGCAGATAGGCCGGTGCCTGGCTGTCCTGATGCCGGCCGGCCTGTTGCAGGCGCTCGAAGAATGTGGCCATGCCGGCCGGTGCGAAGCCGGCCTGGCGGAGGATCTGGAGGCCGACCCGATCGGCCTCGCGCTCGTGCTCGCGGGTGAAGTCGAGCTGGGTCTGGATGCTGGCCGCCTGCGCCGTCGCTAGAGCGGCTTCCGCCACCTGGCTGTTGGAGCGTGCCGCGAGGATGGCCACCGCCAGCGCCGCCAGGCTGGTCAGCGCAGTGTTCTTCTGCACATCGACGATGCGGGCGATGTGGTTCTGGCTGACGTGGGCGATTTCATGCGCCAGCACGCCGGCGAGTTCGGATTCATTGCGGGTGGCGGCGATGAGTCCGGTATGCACGCCGATGAAGCCGCCGGGCAGCGCGAAGGCGTTGATGCTGGCATCCCGCACCGCGAAGAACTCGAACCGGCGCGCGGGCTCCGGGCTGGCCGCCACCAGGCGGTCACCCAGGGCATTGAGGTATTCGTTGATCTCGGCATCGTCGAGGTAATTCCGCTCGCCGCGGATCTGGCGCATGATCTCGCGCCCCAGGCCCAGTTCGCGCGCCTCGGAGAAACCGGCCCGGGCCGATTCGCCCAGATCCGGCAATTCGATCGCCGCGACCGGCAGGGCGAACAGGGCCAGGGCGAGGAGCGGGCCGAACAGACGGACAGTGGCGTGGGCGGAAACCATACGCGCTATGATACCTCCCCGTTTCACCAGTTCCCCTGCCGCCATGTCCGACACTTCAGTCCGATTCACCCATTTCGACGAGGCCGGCCAGGCCGTGATGGTCAATGTCGCCGAAAAGCCGGAAACCCGCCGCGTCGCGGTGGCGGAAGGCCGCATCGAGATGCATGCCACCACACTGGAAATGATCCGCGAGGGCCACAGTGCCAAGGGCGACGTGCTCGGGGTGGCGCGGCTGGCCGGGATCATGGCCGCCAAGCGCAGCGCCGACCTGATCCCGCTCTGTCATCCCATCCCGCTCACCAAGGTCAGCGTCGATTTCGAGATGCTGGCTGGGGAGAACGCCATCCTGTGCACCGCCACCGCCGAGACGGTGGGGCGTACCGGCGTCGAGATGGAGGCCATGACCGCCGTCAGCCTGGCCCTGCTCACCATCTACGACATGGCCAAGGCGGTCGACCGCGGCATGCGCATCCGCGAGGTGCGCCTGATCGAGAAGTTTGGCGGCAAGTCCGGCCACTGGCGGGTGGATTGATTCCGGGGGTCCATGGGGCGCCCATCGCGACCGGCCAGGTCGATGGCCTATCCCGCTTCGCCGCGGCACAGGGCGAGGATGCGTTCGAACTGGTAGTCGTCCAGCAAGCCCTCGATGACGCCGGCTTCGGCGGGGTGTTCAGGGCGCAGCCGTTCGGCGATGGCGCGGGTGTGCTGGATGTCGAGGCGGATGCTGGCGTCGATCAGTTCCGCCCGCGCCGTTTCGGGCAATGCGGAGAAATCGGTGCGGATCGGGCTGGGCGCGAGGCTGGCCGGCTCGGCGCGGCGGTATTCGAGGCCGAGCAGGTCGCCGATGCGTTCGAGCAGGACGTCGGCGTCGATCGGCTTGCTCGCCACGTCGGTGCAGCCGGCGGCGAGGATGGCCTCGCGTTCCTCGGCGAAGGCCGATGCGGTCAGCGCCAGCACCGGGATGCCGGCGCCGCCGGGCAGGGCGCGGATGCGGCGGGTGGCCTCGTAGCCGTCCAGCACCGGCATGCGCATGTCCATCAGCACCAGATGCGGTGACCAGCCCTGGAACAGTTCCACCGCTTCCTCGCCGTTGCAGGCGAGCCGGGTGATGAAGCCGACCTGTTCGAGCAGGTGCTGGATCATGCGCTGGCTTTCCGGCTGGTCTTCGGCGATCAGGATGCGGGTTTCAGGCTGGTCCGGGGCGAGTGCTTCGATGAGGCCCGTGGATGCGGGGCTGAGCCCGGTTTCGCGGCCGGCGGTGGCCGCTGGCAAGGGAATGGTGAATGCAAACGTGCTGCCCTGGCCGGGCTCGCTGCGCAGTCCCAGCTCGCCACCCATGAGGCGGACGTATTGACAGCTGATGGAAAGGCCGAGGCCGGCGCCTTCACCCTTGGCGATGCCGGTTTCGGCCTGGTAGAAGGCCTCGAAGATGTGTTCCTGGTCGGCGGGGGCGATCCCGGGGCCGGTGTCTTCCACCTCGAAGCGGATGCGTTCGCCGGCCGGGGTGATGCGCAGGGTGATTCCGCCCTGATCGGTGTACTTGACCGCATTGCCGAGCAGGTTGAGCAGCACCTGGCGCAGGTGGTGTGCGTCACCGGTCACCCAGCGCGGCAGTTCGCCTTGATGTTCTACCTTGAGCGCCAGTCCCTTGCCGCTGGCGCGCAGACGGATCATCTCCTCCACCGCGCGCAGGGTCGCGGCGAGGTCGAATGGCTCGCGCTCGATCTGGGTGCGACCGGCCTCGATGCGCGAGATCTCCAGCACGTCGTTGATCAACGCAAGCAGGTGGCGGCCGCTCTGGTTGATGGTTTCCAGGTTGCGCCGCTCGTAGTCGGGGATGAGCGGATCGCGCGCCATGATCTGGGCGAAGCCGAGTATGGCGTTGAGCGGCGTGCGCAGCTCGTGGCTCATGTTGGCGAGGAACAGGCTCTTGGCGCGGTTGGCGGTCTCGGCCGCGGCGCGCGCCTCGGACAGCGCATGTTCGCGGCGTTGCAGGCGTTCTATGGTCGCGGACAATTCCTGCTCGCGCCGGTGCAGGTTGCGGTACAGGCGGATACGGTTGAGCAGCAGGTTGTCGTCGATCGGCTTGGTGAGATAGTCGATCGCGCCGACCGCGTAGCCGCGCTGGAAGAATTCCTCGGCCTTGAACACGGCGGTGATGAACACGATGGGGATGTC
>CAZOZD010000056.1:0-6884 GCA_964584195.1 uncultured Burkholderiales bacterium | reverse complement strand
TGCGTTCGGTCATCTGCAGATGGCGGGCGGTCTCGAAGCCGTCCATGCCGGGCATCTGGATGTCGAGCAGGATCAGGGCGACGTTTTCTTCCAGTACCCGCGCCAGGGCCGCCGGGCCGGAGTCGGCCTCGATCACCCGGCAATCCTCCCCCAGCGCCTTGAGTAGTGCGCGCAGGGTGAACAGGTTGTTGGGATTGTCGTCGACGATGAGGATGACGAAGGGAGGCGGCAGAACGTCGGTCATGGGACAAGGCCTTCCAGTCGATACAGATGCCCACCCGCCGGGTGGGGAACAAAGCCGCATTCCTGTGCCAGGCTGTCCAGGCCGTCGCTGGGCCCCAGCATGAGCAGGCCCTCGCGGTGCAGGGATCGGGCGAACAGGGCGAATACCCGGCGTTGCAGCTCGGGATCGAAGTAGATCATCACGTTGCGGCAGACGATCAGCTCGAATTCGTTGAACACGCCGTCCTGGCCGAGTGCGTGATGGTGGAACAGCACCCGCTTGGCAAGGCGCGGGGCGATGGCGAGATAGCGGCCGCGGTCCTCGATGTGGGCGGCGAGTTTGTCGCCGCCGGCGGCACGGAAGTTTGCGCCGCTCTTGTCCAGGACTTCGCGCGGATAGAGGCCGGCGCGCGCCAGTTCGAGTGCATAGGGATTGATGTCGGTGGCGAACAGGCGGCTGTGCTCGATGAGGCCGAGTTCGTCGAGCAGGATGGCGAGCGAATAGGCCTCCTCGCCGGTGGCGCAGCCCGCCGACCAGATCTTGAGCAGGGGGAAGCTGGCCAGCCAGGGCAGCACCTGTTCGCGCAGGACGCGAAACTGTTCCGGATGGCGGAAGAATTCGGTGACGTTGATCGATAGTTCGGTGAGCAGTCGCTGGGTTTCCAGGGGGCTGGCGAACACCATGCGCTGGTAGTCGAAGAATGAGGCCGCGCCCGACTGATGGATCAGGTTACCGAGGCGGCGTTCCAGGCTGTCGCGCTGGTAGCCGCGGAAATCGTAGCCGCTGTGTTCCAGCAGGGCAGCGAGGAAGTGGTCGAGCAGGGCACCGCGCGCGACCGGCTGGCGCGGCGCGACGGCGGCGGCGATCAGGCCGGCGATGGCGCGCTGGCCGAGGCGGTGGTCGTATTCGCCGGCGGCGTGCGCGCTGTCGGGCAGGATGCCGGCGCCCTCGCACTCCCCGCCATCCTCGACCAGCACGGCGCCACCGGCGGCGCGCACGGCGGCGCAGCCGGCCACGCCGTCGTCGCCTTAGCCACACAGCAACGCCGCCATGAGTTCGGCACCGTATTCGCCGGCCAGCGACTCGAACAGTGCGTCGATCGAGGGCCGTGCGTAGCGCACCTTGCGGTCGCGGGTGAGGTAGACCAGGCCGTGCGCCACCTTCATGTGATGTCCCGGCGGGGCGATGTAGATCGTGCCGGGCGCTACCGGGGTGAGGTGCTGCGGCATCAGCACGGCATAGTCGGTGCGCGCCTTGAGCAGGCGGTCGAGCAGGTTGGGCTGGTCGTCGCGAACATGCTGGACGATGAACAGGCACGCATCGCTTTGCGGCAGGGCCTCGACGATGGCCAGGATCTTGTCGAGGCTGTTGGCCGAGCCGCCCAGGGCGATGGCGCGGCAATGCGCCAGCAGGGCCCGCGGCGGCTGCGGCGGCACCGCCAGCACCGGCAGGCCGAGGCGCATGAGGCCGTGCGCGAGCAGGGGCCGGTAGGCGCGCACCTTGACCGCCACACCCCGGTCGAGCGCGCCGGCGATGGCCTCGATCAGCGCCGGCGGCAGGTGATCGGCATCGAACACGTCCAGTTGCAGGGCGGTGCGATCCGCAGCCGCCAGCGCCGCGAGGGCTTCGCCGATTGCGTCCGGGCGGTCCAGCGCGCCGAGCAGGGCCAGCGTGGCGGCTGGGTTCATGAATGCCGCCGGCCCTGGCACCAGGCCGCCGCCATGTTCACCAGCACATCGTAATCGGCCGGCTTGGCGAGGTAGTCGTCGCAGCCCGCGGCGAGCGCCTTCTCACGGTCGCTGGGCAGTGCCTTGGCGGTGAGCGCCAGCACCGGGATGGCGGCGAGCGCGGGGTCGGCGCGCATCGCCTGCACGGTCCTGTAGCCATCCATCTCCGGCATCATGATGTCCATCACCACCAGGTCCGGCCGCGCGCCGGCCAGCTTTTCCAGGGCCCGCCGGCCGTTGAGGGCGTTGTCGACCTGGGCACCCTGCTGTTCGAGCGCGGCGGTGATGACGAACAGGTTGCGCGGGTCGTCGTCCACCACCAGGATTCGCCGCCCGGCCAGCCGCTTGCCGGGTGTGCCGGACGGTGCTTCGGCATGGCCGTGGCGACGGCCGGGTGCCGTGCGCAGGAAGCGTTCGATGTTCTCGCGCAGACGGCCCTCGGCGCGCGGCGCCTTGAGGATGATGCTGTCCGAATGCTGGCGCAGGCGGGCCTCGTCCTCGTCCGAGAGGGGCGGCTGGCCATAGAACAGCATGTCCAGCTCCGGCGCGGCGGCGGCGATCCGCTCCGCCACGGCGAGTGCCATGTCGATTCCGGCGCGGCCCAGATCGAGGATGGCGAGGCGGGGCTGCGCCGCGAGTGCGCGGGCCAGGTGTTCGCCTTCGGCCTCGGCGGCGGTCAGGGCGAGCACCGGCCCCGGCGTGGTGCCGAGCAAGGGCCGCAGGCCGGCCGCGTCGAGCAAACCGTTCTCGATCAGCAGGAGGGTCTGGCCACGGGCCGGTCGATGCCGGTCCAGAACCTCGGCCTCGGCGGCAGCGATGCGGGCGCTGTCGACCGGCTTCCTGAGATAACCGAGCGCGCCCTGATCGAGCAGGGCGTCGTCGCGATCGCGGGCGGAAATGACATAGACCGGGATGGCGGCCAGTTCGGGCGTGCTCTTGAGCTGGTGCAGCACGGCGCGGCCGTCGGTGTCGGGCAGGCCGAGGTCGAGCAGGATGCCGTTGGGCTGGTAGCGGCGCGCCAGTTCAAGCCCCTCGTCGCCGCGGCCGGCGAGCAGTGTGCGGTAGCCGAGGCGGCGGTTGATGTCGAGGATGGCCTGGGCAAAACCGGGATCGTCGTCGATCAGGAGCAGGACCGGGTCGTCGTCGCCAATGCGGGCGCGGTCGTCCTCCGGCCAGGGCCGTGGAGCGGCTGCGGCATCGGGTTTGGCGCCGGGTTCGGCAGGGGGGGCGGCAGCATGTGGCGGAGGCACCGGCGGGGCCGCGGTCGCCACCGGGGCGGCCGGGTACGCGGCGGGATGCGCGCCGAGGGGAGGTTCGGCGGGCAGGCGCAGGGTGAATGTGCTGCCCTCGCCAGGGCGGCTGTCGAGCTCGATCTCGCCGCCCATCAGGTGGGCCAGCGAGCGGCTGATCGACAGGCCCAGCCCGGTGCCGCCGTATTCGCGGCTGGTGGAGCCGTCGGCCTGCTGGAAGGCTTCGAAGATCAGGCCGCGCTTGTCCTCGGCCACGCCGATACCGCTGTCCTGGACGCTGAACGCCAAGGGCAGCCGGGCATCGGGATGCTGTTCGAAACGCAGCCGGATGCCGCCCTGGCGGGTGAACTTGATGGCGTTGGCGAGCAGGTTGCGCAGGATCTGCGAGACCTTGTCGCGGTCGATGCGGATGGGGCCGGCGATGCCATCCTCGACGGTGAACTCCAGGCCCTTGTCGCGCGCTGCCTCACCAAAGAGGTCGCGCATTTCCCCGGCCAGCTCGGCGCTGTCCAGTTCGCCCGGATGCAGTTCCATGCGCCCGGCCTCGACTTTGGACAGGTCGAGCACGTCGTTGATCAGGCGCAACAGGTCCTGGCCGGCGCGATGGATGACCTCGGCGCGCTTGACCTCCTCCTCGCCCAGCCGGCCATCCTCGTTGCTGGCCATCAGCTTGGCCAGCAGGATGATGGAGTTGAGCGGGGTGCGCAGCTCGTGGCTCATGTTGGCGAGGAATTCGGACTTGTAGCGGTTCGCCAGTTCGAGCTGGCGGGCGCGGGCGTCGAGCTCGGCCTGCGAATCGGTCAGGGCCCGGTTGCGCTCTTCCAGCTCGCGCTGTTGCGCCTCCATGCGGGCGTTGCTGGCCTTCAGCTCGACGGCCTGCTGCTGCAACTGCTGCTGCTGTTCCTCCATCTGGGCGTTGCTGGCCTGCAATTCGGCGGCCTGTTGCTACAACTGTTGCTGCTGCTCCTCCATCTGGGCATTGCTGGCCTGCAATTCGGCGGTCTGTTGCTGCAACTGTTGTTGTTGCTCCTCCATCTGGCGGTTCGCATCCTGCAAGCGCAGGTTTTGCTCCTGGACCTGGCGGGCCGCCGCCTCGCTGGCCTGGAGCAGGGCGCGGATGCGTTCGCGCTGTGCGGCGGTATGGAGGAATGAGGCGATGGTGTCGGTGGCGCGGCCGAGATAGTCGAGCGCGAGTTCATCCAGCGGCGTGAATGTGGCCAGCTCGATCACCCCGAGCAGCTCGCCTTCGCGCAACAGCGGCCAGGTATAGGTATGTCCCGGGGGCAGGCTCAGGGTGCCGGTGACGATTGCCCCGGCGTGCGCGCCGGTGTGCAGGACGATGGGCTTCTTCTCGCGCGCCACCTGGCCGACCGCGCCTTCGCCGAGGCGGAAACGGTTGGCTAGTGCTTCGCGCTCGGTGAACATGTAGCTCGCCACCAGTTCCAGGGATTCGCTGGCCTCGTCCCAGCGGTGGATCACGCCGCGCCCGACGTCCAGGGTATGGCCGACCTCGCGGATGGCCAGGTCGGCCAGCTCGGTCGGTTCGAGGTCGCCGGTCAGGGCCAGGCTGAGCTGGGCGATGCCTTCCTTGAGCCAGTTGCCGCGCTGTTCCTCGGCACGGGACTGGCGCAGCATGCGGGTCATGTTGTTGATGGCGAGACCCAGACGGTCGCGTTCGGACAGAAGCGGCACCTCGCCGGACAGGTCGCCGCCCGAGATGACGTCAGCCTGGCTGGCCAGCCGTTCCATGTTCTCCATCAGTACGCGACTGCTCGCCACCATGCGGCCGATCTCGTCGTCGGCGCGGTATTCGATCGGCTCGCCACCGGTCTCCCCCCGGCCCAGGCGCTGCAACTGGGCCGTCACCGCCTGCAAGGGTTGCATCAGGCCGGCGACGAAGCGGCTGCTGGCGAACAGGACGAGTGCGGTCAACGCCACCACCAGGGCGACGAACTTGTATACGAATGCGCGCAGTTCGGCCAGGGCGGTCGCCTCTTCCATCATGCCGACCAGGATGAAGCCGTTCTCGTGCCGGCCGGCGTTGGGGTGGATGTGGCGGAATGCCATCACCCGGCCATGTACGTTGACCGTATGCAGGAATTCATATGAACGCACGAGTTCGAGCAGGTTGGGAAAGTCGCGGTCGAAGTTGTGTTCGTGGCCGAGACTCTGGCCAAAAGTCCGCTCCGGTTCGGTGTGGTACAGGTATTCGCCACGATTGTTGAACAGGTAGAAGCGACGGTTCGGGTCGATGGCATTGGCGGCGCGGGCGAACTTGAAATAGCCCTCGCCCAGGACCTGGACCACCAGCAGGCCGACACGGCTGCCTTGGGTGTCGACCACCGGGGTGGCGAAACGCACCACCGGCACCAGTGGCTTCACGACGCGGCCCTGCTCGGCGTAAGGCGCAAGTGTGCTGGCATGGGTCTCGCCGGCCCGCAGGCGCATGCCGCGCTGGAAGAGTTCCGATTCGGGCAGGGTTTCCATCTCGGTCTCGGCCAGGAGGCGTGGCTGGCCATTGGCGGCGTCGCGTTTCACGCCCAGCCGCTCACGACCGCTGGCGTCGATGAAGCTGATCTTCTGGTAATACCCGCTGGCGCGGGCAAACAGGAGCAGGAGGTGTTCCATGTCCTCGCGCTGATGTCCGGCTTCGGAGAGATCGCCGCGCGCGGTGGCGGCGAGGAATTTCATCAGGGCGGGGTAGTTGGACAGGAAATGCAGGTTGGTGAGCGTGGTTTCCTGGAAGGTGTCCATCTTGCTGGCGGTCTCGGCGGTGTAGCCGCCCACCAGTTCAGTGGCCTTGCTGCGGTAGGCCTGGCTGGCATAGTCGTAGCCGAAGTAACCGAGCACCGCCACCGTGCCCAGGGTAACCAGATAGAACAGCAGGAACAGGCGGGCACGCAGCCCGCTGCGCGGCATGAACGCCGTGAGCGCTCGCGCCGCCTGGCGGATGGGGGTGGCGAAATGCGCACCGGCGGGAGTGTCCTGTGCCATGTGTAACGGAAAATGAGGATGCAGCTATCAAGATATACCCGAATCGGGTGAATACGAAGCACTGCGAGTAAGCGCCCGGACAATGGAGCGAATCCGGTTTGTGATCCGCAACATTTTTTGATGAGCACCACCCCCGATTCTCCGCTTCGCGTCGAATCGCCCCCCACGGGGGCCAAGAAACACTCGGAGCGGCCCGTTGTGTTTCTTGAGAGTGTGATATTTTATAAAAACTTCATACGACCATCGTTTACGCATGCCCGTTCCGATCGTGATCCAGGCCCCCTGCAAGCCCGGGGCCTCCAACCGTACAAAGCCTGACCCCGCCCGCACGAGCAAACACGGGTTGGGGCCGGCGCTCGCGTTGGGCTTCATGTTTCTCCTGCTCGTCGCCCGTCCGGCCCTGGCCCATGACCTGTGGCTGGAGCGGGAGGGCGCGGGTCTTACCCTGTACCAGGGACACCGACACTCGGGCCATGCCGGCGCAGAGGTGGTGCCGTACCCGACCGATGCCGTGCGCGAGGTCAGTTGCCTGGATGCTGGCGGCAAGGCATCGAAGCCGGCCGTGCAGGCCAGCTATCCTGTACGCATCGAGGCGGCCTGCGCCGTGTTGCGGCTGCGATTTTCCA
This sequence comes from uncultured Burkholderiales bacterium, assembly GCA_964584195.1. GTDB lineage: Bacteria > Pseudomonadota > Gammaproteobacteria > Burkholderiales > Thiobacillaceae > CAZOZD01. The sequence goes on along the minus strand of CAZOZD010000056.1, from coordinate 64 downwards.
CCGGCTACTGGAGCAAGACCGCCTGGGAGACCGTCAACCGGCCGAAGAGCGAGGTGGCCGGGGC
>CAZOZD010000055.1:0-10687 GCA_964584195.1 uncultured Burkholderiales bacterium | reverse complement strand
ACCGATCACAACGTGCGCGAGACCCTGGGCATCTGCGACCGCGCCTACATCATCAACGAGGGCGAGGTGCTCGCCGCGGGCGACCCTGAGGCCATCATCGGTGACGAGGGCGTGCGCAAGGTCTACCTCGGCGAGCACTTCCGCCTCTGAGCGCCGGTCATGAAACAGAGCCTGCAACTCAAGCTGTCGCAGCAACTGGCGCTCACGCCGCAGTTGCAGCAATCACTGCGCCTGTTGCAGATGTCGACCCAGGATCTGGACCAGGAGATCAACCAGCTGCTGCAGGACAACCCCCTGCTCGAACGCTCCGACTGGAACGAGGCCGGCGAGACCAGCGCCCCATCGGCCGAGACCGGTGCCGGTGAAACGGGCGAGACCAGCCTGGAAGCCGTATACGACGACCTCGCCTGGGGCGAGCGCAGCATCGGCCCGGGCAGCTCCCGCGACGACGAGGATGACGATCGCGACTTCCATGCCGGCGAGGCCGTCGGCCCCAGCCTGGCCGAACACCTGCTCGGCCAGCTCGCCCTGATGCCACTCACGGCAGCCGACCGGCAACTGCTGGCCATTCTGATCGACGCACTCGACGAGGACGGTTACCTCGGCCTGGACCTCGCCGAACTGGCCGCCATGCTGCCGGTCGAATTCGAGCATGACGAAAGCGAACTCAACGCCGCCCTGCGCCTGTTGCAAAGCCTCGATCCGGTCGGTGTCGGAGCGCGCGACCTGGGCGAATGCCTCGACCTCCAACTGGCGGCGCTACCGGCCGATACCCCGCACCTGGCCAGCGCCCGGACACTGGCGCGGGAACACCTGCAACTCCTCGGTGACCGCGAATACGGCAAGCTGAAGAAACTGCTCGGCATCGACAACGAACGCGACTTCATCGCCGTGCGCCAGCTCATCACCTCGCTCAACCCCCGCCCTGGCGCGCGCTTCGCCGCCCTCGACACGCACTACGTCACCCCCGACGTGATCGTGCGCAAGGTCAAGGGCGAATGGCAGGCCAGCCTCAATGCCGACGCCATGCCGCGCCTGCGCATCAACGAGATGTACGCCAGCATCCTGCGCCAGAACCGCGACGGCGGCGGGCTCTCTGCCCAGCTCCAGGAAGCGCGCTGGCTGATCAAGAACGTGCAGCAGCGCTTCCACACCATCCTGCGCGTGGCCCAGGCCATCGTCCGCCGTCAGCGCCTGTTCTTCGAGCACGGCGAGATCGCCATGCGCCCCCTGGTGCTGCGCGAGATCGCCGAGGAACTCGGCCTGCACGAATCGACCATCTCCCGCGTCACCAACCAGAAGTATATGATGACGCCCAAGGGGCTCTACGAATTCAAGTATTTCTTCGGCAGCGCCCTGGCGACCGAGGCCGGCGGCGCCGCGTCCAGCACCGCCATCAAGGCGCTGATCCGCCAGTGCGTGGAAGCCGAGAATCGCGGCAAACCGCTGTCCGACAACGCCATCGCCGCCCTGCTGGGCAAGCAGGGCTATGTCGTGGCGCGCCGGACCGTCGCCAAATACCGGGAGCAGATGAACATCCCTCCCGCCAACCAACGCAAGTCCTTTTGACTTGCCCATTGCATCAGGAGCAGACATGAACCTCACCATCACCGGTCACCACCTCGAAGTCACCCCCGCCATCCGTGGCCATGTCGAGGAAAAGCTGAAGCGGGTGACCCGGCATTTCGACCATGTCATCGACGTCACGGTGATCCTGGCGGTCGAAAAGCTGGTCCACAAGGCCGAGGTCAACGTCCATGTCGCCGGCAAGGACATCTTCGTCGAAGCCAGTGACGCCGACATGTATGCCGCCGTCGACGCGCTGATCGACAAGCTCGACCGGCAGATCGTCAAGCACAAGGAAAAGACCGGCAACGTCCACCGCGAAACCGGCGGACTCAAGCGCCAGAGCGCCGAGCTCGGCTGAATCCCGCCCCGCCTCGGGCGGGGCTCCGTTCGAGAATCCCCATGAACCTGATCACCCCCCTCCTGCAAGCGGCCTGCGTCGAGGCCGACCTCGATGCCGCCAGCAAGAAACACCTGTTCGAACTGGCCGGCGAACTGTTCGAGCGCCAGCACGGCACCAGCGCGGGCGAGGTGTTCGACAGCCTGTTCTCACGCGAGAAACTTGGCTCCACCGCGCTCGGCTACGGCATCGCCATCCCGCACGGCCGCATCAAGGGCCTGAAGGACACCGCCTGCGCATTCTTCCGCCTCAAGACCCCGATCGACTTCGACGCGCCCGACAGCCTGCCGGTCGACCTGGTGTTCGTCCTGCTCGCGCCCTCCGCCGCCACCGACCTGCACCTGCAGATCCTGGCCGAGCTGGCGCAAATGTTCAGCGAGCGTGAAATGCGCGAAAAACTGCGCGCCGCGCCCGATGCCGCCAGCCTGCACACCCTGATCGCCGGATGGACCCCGTAGACCCCGCCTCCGGCCAGGAAACCCCGCCCGCGCCGACCCCCGACATCGTCATCCCGGCGCACATCACCGTCGCCGAACTGTTCGACCTGGCCGGCACCGCGCTGCGCCTGCGCTGGATCGCCGGTCGCGAGGGCGGCCACCGCCAGCTCACCTCGGACACGGTGCAGAAACCGACCCTGGCGCTGATCGGCCACCTCAACTTCGTCCATCCCAACCGCGTCCAGGTCCTCGGCTGCGCCGAGATGGACTACCTGCGCCGGCTCGACGCCGACGACCTCGCCCGCGCCGTGGAAAACCTGTTCTCCACCGAACTGGCGGCGGTGGTGATCGCCAACGACGAAAACGCTCCCGCCGAGCTGATCGAGGCCGCCCGACGCACCGACACACCCCTGCTCGCCTCCCCCCTGCCCAGCCCGGAGCTGATGCAGGTGCTCTCCCACCGCATGACCCAGGCCCTGGCCCCCTCGACCACCCTGCACGGCGTATTCCTCGAAGTATCCGGCCTCGGCGTGCTGATCAGCGGCGACCCCTCGGTGGGCAAGAGCGAGCTGGCACTGGAACTCATCACCCGCGGCCACCGCCTGGTGGCGGACGACGCCCTGGAGGTGTACGCAGTCGCGCCCGACACCCTCGAAGGCCGCTGCCCCCCGCTCCTGCGCGACTTCATGGAAGTACGCGGCCTGGGCGTGCTCAACATCCGCCGCCTGTTCGGCGAAACCGCCGTCAAGCACAAGAAGAACCTCAAGCTGATCATTCACCTCACCCCGGCCGAGCGCTGGCATGCCGTCGACCGGCTCGACATGAAGGCCGAAAGCCATCCCATCCTCGGCATCGAGGTACCCGAAGTACGCATCCCGGTCGCGGTCGGCCGCAACCTCGCGGTACTGGTCGAGGTCGCGGTACGCAACCACATCCTGCGCCTGCGCGGCGTCAACAGCGCCGAGGAATTCGCCGCGCGCCAGCGCGAGGCCATGGCGGCCGGCACACCCTGGTCGGCGAGTTCGGGAATGGAAGGTCACGATGACTGAACCCTGCCCGCGCATGCGGCTGGTGGTCATCAGCGGCCTGTCCGGCTCCGGCAAGAGCGTGGCCCTCAAGGCCCTGGAGGACGAAGGCTACTGCTGCATCGACAACCTGCCCGCCGGCCTGCTCATGGCGGTGGTCGATCATCTGGCCGCCAGCGCCCAAACCGAGGTGGCACTCAGCATCGACGCCCGCAGTGCCAGCGGCCTGGCCGAACTTCCCGCAGCGCTGACCGCGCTGCGGCAACGGCTCGACCTCAAGGTGCTGTTCATCGACGCCAAGGACGATACCCTGCTGCGCCGCTTTTCCGAAACCCGCCGCCGCCATCCCCTCAGCGGCAGCGGCCGCTCGCTCACCGAGGCCCTGGCCCTGGAGCGCGAGCTGCTGGCGCCGCTGACCGGGCTCGCCCACCACATCGACACCAGCGGCCTGTCCGCCAACGCCCTGCGCGCCTGGGTGAAGTCGGTCTGCGAGCTGACCCGAGCCGGATTCACCCTGGTGTTCCAGTCGTTCGGATTCAAGCATGGCATCCCGCTCGACGCCGATCTGGTGTTCGACGTGCGCTGCCTGCCCAACCCGCATTACGAAGCAGCACTGCGCCCCCTCACCGGCCGCGACCCCGAGGTGGCCGCCTTCCTCGCCGGCAAGGCGGAGGTCGGCGCGATGCTGGAGGACATCCGCGCCTACGTCGAGAAATGGCTGCCCGCCTACATCGCCGACAACCGCAGCTATTTCACCGTGGCGCTGGGCTGCACCGGCGGCCAGCACCGTTCGGTGTACTTCGCCGAAACCCTGGCGGCGACCTTTGCCGCGCACCGGCCGGTCCTGGTGCGACACCGGGAGCTGGCGTGAAGCCATGGCACCTTCCTTACCACCTCATCGCCCTGATGCGGCCGGGGGACTGGCTGGTGCTGATCGCCGGCATCCTCGGCGGAACCTATCTGTTCGCCCGCCTGCCGGCGGGAGCGGAGCGGGTGACCATCCAGCAGGCCGGCCGGATCGTGCTCGATGTCTCGCCCCGACTTGACCGCGAGGTGCGGGTGGCGGGCCCGCTCGGCGAAACGGTAGTTGAGATCCGCGCCGGCCGGGTGCGGGTCAAGTCCGATCCAAGCCCGCGCCAGCTCTGCGTCCGCCAGGGCTGGCTCCGCCCCGGCGAAACCGCGCTGTGCCTGCCCAACCAGGTCAGTGTCGCGCTCGGCACGAGCCGGCACGACACGCTAAGCTACTGATCCGGGCCATGACCGCCCCCCCCCTCGCCCCCCTGTCCGAACGGAGGCTGCACGCCACCGCGGAGGATCGCCGCATCGCCGCCCTGGCCGCCGCCGCGGTCGGCCTGTCGCTGGCCGAGGCAGCCATCCCATCGCCCCTGCCCGGGGTGAAGGCGGGCCTTGCGAACATCGTCACACTGCTGGTGCTGTACCAGTACGGCTGGCGGGTGGCGCTGTGGGTCACCCTGTTGCGGGTGGTGGCCAGCGCGCTGGCCCTGGGCATGTTCCTCACGCCCACATTCGTCCTGAGTCTGGCCGGCGCGCTCGCCAGTCTCGCCGTGCTGGCCCCGCTCGCCCACCTGCCCATGCAGTGGATCGGCCCCGCCGGGCTGTCCATGCTGGCCGCCGCGGCCCATCTGCTCGGCCAGCTGGTGGTGGTCGACCTGTGGCTGCTGCCCGGAATCGCGCTCGCCCCGCTGATCCCGCCGCTGGCGATTGCCGCCGGTCTCACCGGCCTGTTCAACGGCCTGGTGGTGGCCAAGCTGCTGCGCCAGGGTACCGGGCCCGCCACCGGAGCGACATCGTGAAGCGGATCACCCTCGCCTGGACCGGCGCTTCCGGCCTCGCCTACGGCCTGCGTCTGCTCGACTGCCTGCTCGCCGCCGGCTGCCGCGTCGACCTGCTGGTCTCCCAGGCCGCCCGCGTCGTCGCCCGCCAGGAGCTCGACCTCACCCTGCCCGGCGACCCCGGCGAACTCGCCGCCCGACTTTCGGCACGCCTGCCCGGCCACCCCGGCCAGCTGTACGCGCACGGCGAAAAGGCCTGGTTCGCCGCTGCCGCATCAGGCTCCAACCCCGCCGACGCCATGGTGGTCTGCCCATGCAGCATGGGCAGCCTGGCGGCGATCGCGCACGGCCTTTCCGACAACCTCATCGAACGCGCCGCCGACGTGATGCTGAAGGAACGCCGGCCACTCATCCTGGTGCCGCGCGAGACCCCGTTCTCGCTCATCCACCTGCGCAACATGACCGCCCTGGCCGAGGCCGGCGCCACCCTGCTGCCCGCCAACCCGGGCTTCTATCACCGGCCGGCGACGGTGGCGGAGGTGATCGATTTCATTGTCGCCCGCGTACTCGACCAGCTCCAGGTCGCGCACACACTGACCCCTCGCTGGGGAGACACGCCCCCACCCTCCACCGTCACCACGACAGACCCGGACCCGGACTAGCCAAGCCGGCAGGCAGTCGCTACAGTCCGGAATCATGACCGGCCCGACCTCGTCCGCCAGCGGCCAGCGCCGCTATCCCCGCATCGCCACCCGCCTGCCGGCGAGCGTCGAGGTGGCCGGCATCCGGCTCGAATGCGAAATCCGCGACTACTGCCAGACCGGACTAAACCTGGCCTTCGTCGGCGATACCCCGCCACCCGCGCTACCGCCTCAAGCCTCCCTGCTGGTCGAGTTCGGCGCCACGGCAGCGACCGGCGAGGAACGCTTCCGCGTCCGTGGGCGGGCCGCACACCAGCGTCCGGACGGGCTCGGGGTATTCGTCGATGGCATCCCCGAGACCGCCCTGCGCGCCCTGGCGACGGCAGCCAAGGCACTGACGCCGGCCACGACCGCACCGGCCAGCGCACTCGACCTGCCGGAAGACACCATCGCCCACCTCCTGCAAGGCTGTCACCAGCGCTATTTCGCCTGCATCAGCGACACCCTGCGCGACTTCTTCATGCAGGCCGGCGCCCGCCTGCGCGAAGCCAGCTACGAGGTCAACTTCGTCGAGCAGGCCAGCTACATGCAGGCCGCGCAAGAGCTTGAAACGCTCCGCCAGCGCCTGGAGAACGAGCTCATGCGCGCCCTGCGCGAACGCATGCAAACGGTCGAGCAGGGCAACGACGCGGCGGCCAGGCACGGCGAAAGCGCCGGCGAGCTGGCCCTGGTGGATGAAAACGAATTCGAAGACTGGCTGGCCCTATCCAATGTTGGCGACCGCATCGAGACCGCGCTCGCCGCCCCGCTCAACGAACTCGAACTGCGCCACGGGCTCCTGCTCGGCAAAGCAGTGGAGCGTGACCTGGACCCCTTCCGGCCCCGGGTGATCTGCGGCGAACTGGGCACCATCCTGCGCCAGACCCACTTCAGCGCCGCCCTGCGCGCGGTCCTCTACAAGGCATTCGGCCAGGTCCTGGAGCCCCGCCTGAGCGCACTGCTGAAGGATCTCGACACGCTCCTGCAGGCGGTCCAGCCGCCCCCCGACCAGAAGCGGGTGATTCCTCGCCGCGCTGCCCGTGAAGCCGCGAGCGGGCCGGACACCCCAGCCACCCGGCCACCGGCCGGCGTGGCGCCGAGCGGCGAAACCGCCAGCGGTGCCGCCCAGCGGCTGAGCAACCTGTACCGGCAAAGCCAGGCCGGCATGCTGCCCGGCGCGGACTCGGTCGATTTCGATCTGGAACGGCTCATCGCTGCCCTGCCCCGGCTCGCCGCCCGTCACTCCGGTCAGGCTACGCCGGCCAGCGGACCGGCGGTGGCGCACCTCGCCAATGCGCTGCGCCAGACAATGCAGCCGCCCCCCGCCCACGCCCCGGCCGGTCACGGCCAGCCCCTCGAAGTCGACGAACTGCTCCGCCTGATCGACCGGCTGGCGGTCATCCAGGCCGATGACCGCCCATTGGGCAGCCAGGTCCGGGCCGAAATCGAGTCGGCCGGCGCCGGCCGCCATGTCGCCCCGGCCTACCAGAACGCCATCGAGATGGCCAGCCGCCTGTTTGACCGGGCACGCGCCGAACACCCCCCCACCTCCGGGGTGGAAGCCCTGCTCAAGCGCCTCGAACCGCCCTTGCTCAAGCTGGCCCTCAAGGATGGCGGCTTTCTGGACACGCCCAACCACCCCGCCCGCCAGGTGGTCAATCTGCTCGACCAGTTCGCCATCGCCTGCAATGACCAGGGCGCATTCTTTGATGCCCGCCTGCAACGCTACCTGGCGCAGTGGGTGGACCGCCTGTGCGCCCAGGCGGAACCCGCAGCCGGCCAGTTCGCCAGCGCCATCGAGCCCCTGGAAAAGGCATTGCAGCCCATCCGCCAGGCGCGCGCCAGCCGCATCGCCCGATTGCAAGAGGCCTGCGAGGCGCGCGAACGCATCCGCCAGGCACGCGCGCGGGTCAATGCCGCCCTCGAAAACCGCCTTGGCGGACGTGACGTGCCGGTGATCCTGCTGCGCCTCATCGATCTCGGCTGGCGGCACTACATGGTCCTGCTGGAAATGCGCGCCGGCGCCGCCAGCCCGGAATGGCAGGAAGCACTCACCATGCTCGACAGCCTGCACGCCTGGCTGGACGACGGCCCGACCCGTGGCGGAGTGGAGCTGGACATCGCCAAGCGCGGCTGGCTGCGCCAGGTGGAACGCCGGCTGGCCGGAGTACATGGCGACCATGCCGCCCTGGGCGAACTGATCGATGACCTGGTCGGCGCGCTCGGCCTCGGCGGCGCCAGCGCTCCCGACCTGAGCGCCCGGGTCACCCTGCCGTTCGGCAAGTTCGCCAGCCCCGAAGCCGCCGGCGAACCGCTCGCCGACTGGCTGGAATCCTTGCGCATCGGCGACTGGTGGGATTTCTCCATCGACGGCGTATGGCGACCGATGCAGCTCATCTGGCTGAGTCAACCCCCGGCCAGTTGCGCATTCGCCAACCGCTCCGCCACCCAGAAGCTGGAGCTTGACCTGGCCGAATTCGACCGCCAGCGCCGTGTCGGCCTGGCCCGGCCCGATCCCGACCTGGAGCTGCCACTGCTCGACCGGTCCGAATACGCCCTGCTCGACGATTCGCTCGGCCGCATGCTGCACCAGGTCACCCACGACCCGCTCACCGGCCTCATCAACCGCAAGGGATTCATGCAACGGCTGCATCAGGCCAGCCATGAAGCCACCCCCGACCAGAGCCACTGCATCGGCCTGCTCGAATTCGAGGAATGCCGGCTGATCTACAACAGCTGCGGCATGGAAGCCGGCGACGCCCTGCTGCGCGACCTGACCGCGGAGATCCGCACCCGGGTACGGCCGGAAGACGTGCTGGCGCGCCTGACCGAAAACACCTTCGCGGTATTCCTGCCGGCCTGCGACCAGGCCACCGGCCAGCAGGTGATGGAACGCCTGCTGCGCCAGATCCGCGACTACCGTTTCCATCATGGCCAGGACACCTTCAGCATCGGCCTGGCCATCGGCCTCACCGAATTCCGCCCCGCCCTGGGCGACGCCAACGACGCCGTGCGCGATGCCGACGCTGCCTGTCTCTCCGCCAAGGCCGCCGGCCGCAATTCCCTGCATGTATACGAAGTGTCCGATACCGCGATGCAGGCGCAGGAGGCCCTGTTCGAATGGGCCGGCAAAATCGACCGCATCCTCGAAGAGGACCGCCTGTTCCTGCGCTGCCAGATGGTGATGCCGATCGACCCCGTATCGACGCTGCTGCCGTATTACGAGATCCTGCTCGGCATCCGCGATGAATCGGGCGAGCTGATCCCGCCCTCGCAATTCATCCCGGCGGTGGAACGCTGGAACCGCTCCACCGAGATCGACCTGTGGGTGATGCGGCACGCATTCCAGTGGATGCGCGAGAACCGCGACCAGCTCGAACAGATCGGCGGCTTCGCCATCAACCTGTCGGCGCTCTCGCTCGGCAACCCCGAGATCCTCGATTTCCTGCACGAGGAACTGGGCTGGGTAGACATGCCGGCGCGCAAGATCACCTTCGAGATCACCGAATCCACCGCCATCGGAAGCTACGTCAAGGCGCAGGAATTCATGCGCCAGATCCGCCGCTACGGCTGCAAGTTCTCGCTCGACGACTTCGGCAGCGGCTTCGCCTCCTACTCGCACCTGAAGAACCTGCGCACCGACACCCTCAAGATCGACGGCAGCTTCGTCAAGGACCTGGCCGACAACCCGGACGACCTCGCCATGGTGCGCTCGATGAACGACATCGGCCACTCGCTCGGCATGAAGACCGTGGCCGAATTCGTCGCCAGCCCGGAAATCCTCGAAAAGCTGCGCCAGATCGGCGTCGATTACGCCCAGGGCTATGCCATCCACAAACCGCGCCCGCTCGACGAGCTGGTCATCGTCGTGCGCTAAAGCCCACCCTTACGCACCGCCAAGGAGCCCCCCATGTCCGCCCCCCTCCCGGAAACGCTCATCCTCCACTTCGACCGCGCCCTGCGCACCCTGTTCGCCGAAGCCCGCAGCCGCCGGCCGCACCCCGACGCGGGACTGGCCGAAGCCGAAATGAGCGAGACCGAACGCCAGCACGCCGCCGGCCTGATGCGCATCAACCACAGCGGCGAGGTATGCGCCCAGGCCCTCTATCAAGGCCAGGCCCTCACCGCGCGCAATCCGGAAGCGGCGCGCGCCCTGATCGAAGCGGCCGAAGAAGAGACCGAACACCTGGCCTGGTGCGAAAAGCGCCTGAACGAACTTCAGAGCCGCAAGAGCCTGCTCAACCCATTCTGGTACGCCGGCTCCTTCGGCCTCGGCGTGCTCGCCGGCGCCCTGGGCGACAAATGGAACCTCGGCTTCCTGGCCGAAACCGAACGCCAGGTCGAAGGCCACCTGAACACCCACCTCGACTGGCTACCCGCCCAGGACGCCAAAAGCCGCGCCATCGTCGAACAGATGAAGATCGACGAAAGCAAACACGCCGACACCGCCCTGGCACACGGCGGCGCACCCTTGCCCGCACCGGTGCGACTGGCGATGAAACTCACCGCCAAGGTACTGACCCGGACCGCCTATCGGGTATGAGGGTGACCCGGCGACAGGTCACGGGTGACAGCCCGGATTTCCGCCCCCCCATCAAACCAACGCATCCAGCGGACTCACCACCCCCAAGCCGCCGCGATTCAGCACATGCGTATAGATCATCGTCATAGACACATCCGCATGACCCAACAGCTCCTGCACCGTACGAATATCCTGCCCCCGCTCCAATAAACCCAGATTGTCCATTAGCCATTTTCCGAGAGTTTGAGGCAAGCTATGGGCCTT
>CAZOZD010000054.1:0-10766 GCA_964584195.1 uncultured Burkholderiales bacterium | reverse complement strand
CGGGCAGGTAGATGGGCATGACATTCAGGCGGTAATACAGGTCCTCGCGGAAGCCGCCATCCTGCACCGCCGCTTCGAGGTCGCGATGGGTGGCGGCCACCACCCGCACATCCACCTTGATCGAACGGCTGCCGCCCACCCGCTCCAGTTCGCCTTCCTGCAGCACGCGCAGCAGCTTGGCCTGGAATGCCGCCGAGACCTCGCCGATCTCGTCGAGGAACAGGGTGCCACCGTGGGCCTGCTCGAAGCGGCCCATGCGCTGGCTGACCGCGCCGGTGAAGGCCCCCTTCTCGTGTCCGAACAGTTCCGATTCGAGCAGGTTTTCCGGCAGCGCGGCGCAGTTGAGCTTGACGAACGCGGCATGGGCGCGCGGCGAGTTGTAATGGATGGCGTGTGCGATCAGCTCCTTGCCGGTGCCGGTTTCGCCGCGGATGAGCACGGTGGTGTTCCATTTCGCCACCTGGCGTACCTGTTCGAACACCCGCCGCATGGCCGGGGCGTGGCCGATGATGTTGTCGAAACCGTACTGGCCGCGCACCGTGCGGCGGAGCTGGTCGCGCTCGTCGCGCAGGGCCTGGCGCTCCTGTTCGACCTCCCAGGACAGGCGCACGCTCTGGCCGATCGGGTTGGCCACCATCTCCAGGAACTGGGCTCGTTCATCGAGCAGCCCGTCATCGCCGGCCACCGGCTGCGCAGCCAGCGCGCCCACCACCTGGCGGCCGACCCGGATCGGCACACCGACGAATGGGCCGTCGGCGTCATACAGCCCGAGCCGGCCGAGGAAACGCGGCTCGTCGGCAATGCGCGCCAGGCTGATGCTCTCGCCTTCCTTGAGGATCAGGCCGAGGATGCCCTCGCCGGGTCGGTAGCGGACCGATTCGGTACGGATGCTGTCCAGGCCGTGCACCGCCGCCACCTGCATCTCGCCGCTGTCGTTGTCGACCAGGGTGACCATGCCGCGGGCCAGCCCGCCGCCGTCGTGCAGGGCGCGCAGCACCCCGGCCAGGGTCTCGCGCAGGTTGAGCGAGCGCGACAGCACCTGGCTGACCTGGAACAGGGTCTCCAGTTCGCCTTGCAGCAACTGCTGGTGCGCCGCGCGCATCATGTCCTCGTAGTAGGGGTCGTCCATCGTTTTTCTCAGGCAAGGGGAAGCTGCACGCGCACGTGGCAGCCGTCGTTGTGGTCGGGATCGATGGCGATCAGGCCGCGGTGCGCGAGAACCACGTCCTGTGCGGTAGCCAGACCCATGCCCAGGTGCTGGCGATCGGCGCCCTTGGTGGTGAAGAATGGCTCGAACACCTTGAAGCGCCATTCCTCCGGTACACCCGGGCCGCTGTCGCTGAAGCTCACCTCGACCTGGTCGGCGTCGAGACGGAATGCGATGCGCAGTTCGCGCCGGGCCGGGCGGGCCTCCTCGATGGCCTCGATGGCGTTGTCGATGAGTTCGCGGAACACCGCCGCCAGCTGGGTGCGCTGGCCGGGCAGGTGGGGCAGCTCGGCCAGTGGCCGCCATTCCACCACCACGCCTGCACCGAGCAGGCGTGGGGTGACCAGTTGCAGTACGTCCTGCATCAGCTGGTTGAGGTCGAGTGGCGTCATGGCCTCGTTCAGCGCTGGCGGAATCGATGCGCGCAGGCTGTCGAGCGCGCGCCGGTAGCCCTCGATGGCTTCGGCCAGCACGCCGGCGAGGGGATCGTTGCCGCCACGCCGTTCCAGCATGCCGCGCGCCGCGTTGAGCAGGTTGAACGGCAGTTCGAGTTGGTACAGGGTGGCGGCCATGGCCTCGCGCAGGTCGCGTGCCCGAGCCTGCTCGGCGAGCAGGGCGCGGAAGCTGCTGGCGCGCAGCGATTCATCCTGGCGTTTGCGTGCCGTGATGTCCTGCACCAGGAGGAGCATGTAGCGGCCCGGGCTGGATTGGTAATAGCCGTCCGCGCTGTCGTCCTGGGATTCGATCCAGGACAGGGCGGTGCTGAACCAGCGCGCCGGACGCTCGCCACCGTTGATGTGCAGCTCACGCCGGTCGAGCTCGCCCTGTTCCGCCATGGCCTGGCGGTAGTCGCCCGGATGCTGGCGGCTCAGTGCGTCGAGCAGGGTGTGTGCGGGTTCGCGGCCGAGCGGGCCGATCAGCTTCTTGTATTCCTGGTTGTCCAGCACCACCCCGCCCTTGTCGTCGAGCAGGGCGATCGCCACCGGCGCGGCGTCGACCACCGATTCGATCAGCGCTTTCTGGTTGCGCACCTGGCGTTCCAGGCGGTGCAGTTCGGTGACGTCGCGGTGCATGCCGAGGTAATGGGTGGTGCGTCCATCCCCGTCCATGACCGGCGAGATGGTCAGCTCCGCGACATAGCGGCGACCGTCCTTGCGGCGGTTGACCAGGATGCCATGCCAGGGTTTCTGGCGCGCCAGCTGCGCCCACATGGTTTCGTACACCAGGCGCGGAGTGACCTTGTAGGACAGGATGGATTCGTTCTCGCCCCGCACCGCATCGGCGGTGTGCCCGGTGACCCGTTCGAAGGCCGGGTTGGCGTACAGGATGCGCGCCTTGGCGTCGGTGATGGAGATGGCCAGAGCGGCCTGTTCCACCGCCTGGCGGAACAGTTGCGGCGGCAGGTCGGTGCCGGGCGGCGAATCGGGGGCGGGATCGGGCGGCTTCACGGTGGCAGTCTGGGCGCGGGAATGAATCGGGGGAGTGCACCGGTTTCAGCAAAACCCATGCCTGTCGCCCGGCCCGGCTCGAACAGGACGGCCGGGCCGCCGTTTCACGCCGTTCGGGCAGGGTTCGGGGGCGTGCCTGTCGCATTTGCTACAGACCCGGGCGGGGATTGCAGGCTATGCGACAGTGCCTCGTTGCACTGGAATGGTGCAATCCGGCCCAAACGCATGATTTGCCGCGCCCGTGCCGTGTCGTCCAGGGTTGGCATGCTCCATGCGAGGGGGAGAGCGGAGGCCCATCGCCATGACCGAATACCTGCTTCTCATCCTGTCCACCGCCCTGGTCAACAACGTTGTCCTGGTCAAGTTCCTGGGGCTGTGCCCGTTCATGGGCGTGTCGCGCAACATGGACGGCGCGCTCGGCATGGGGCTGGCGACCACCTTCGTGCTCACCCTCACCACCGGCGCCAGCTGGATGCTGGAGCACTGGCTGCTCAAGCCGCTGGGCATCGAGTTCATGCGCATCCTGGCGTTCATCCTGGTGATCGCCGCCACGGTGCAGTTCACCGAGATGGTGGTGCGCCGCTTCAGTCCCGGCCTGTATCAGGTGCTCGGCATCTATCTGCCGCTCATCACCACCAACTGCGCGGTGCTGGGCCTGTCCCTGCTCAATGTCCAGGAAGGACACGGTTTCGTCCAGGGCCTGATGTACGGCTTCGGCTCGGCGCTGGGATTTTCACTGGTGCTGCTGCTGTTCGCCGGCCTGCGCGAGCGGCTGGCCCTGGCCCAGGTGCCGGATACATTCGCCGGGGCGCCCATCGGGTTCATCACCGCCGGCCTGCTCGCGCTTGCGTTCATGGGCTTCGCCGGCCTGGCCTGAGGAGGATTCAATGCTGCTCTACGCCATCGTCACCCTGACCGGCATCGGTCTATCCCTCGGCCTCATGCTCGGCCTGGCGGCACGCCGATTCCGGGTGGAAGGCAATCCGCTGGTGGAGGAACTGGAGCGCATGTTGCCCGGCAGCCAGTGCGGCCAGTGTGGTTTCCCGGGCTGCACCGGCGCGGCCCAGGCCCTGGCCGAGGGCCGTGCGCCGGTGACCCTGTGCCCGCCCGGCGGGCGTGAACTGGTGCAGGCCCTGGCCGCCAGGCTGGGGGTGGAAGCCGATCTGTCCGGGGTGAAGGAGAGCGTGCCCAGCCTGGCCGAGATCGAGGAGGCGCTCTGCATCGGCTGCACCAAGTGCTTCAAGGCGTGTCCCACAGACGCCATCCTGGGCAGCGCCAAGCATATCCATGTCGTGTTCCGCGACGCATGCACGGCCTGTGGCCGCTGTGTCGACGTATGCCCCACCGAAGCCATCGTGCTGCGCCCCATCCCGGTCACCCTGCAATCCTGGTACTGGCAGCGACCGGTGGGGGAGGTGGCGGCATGAGCAGCAAGCAGGGGCCCCACGCCGTGGGGATGCGCGCGTCCGCAAATGCCGCCGGCCACCGATGCGATGGGCTTTGCAAATCCATAACCCTTGAAGAGGTGGCGGCATGAGCGCCTGGCAGACCTGGCTGGCCCGCCTGCGGGTGCGTGGCGGCGTACATCCCCTGGCACGCAAGGAGGCTTCGGCGGCGCGGCCGATCGAGTTCCTGCCGTTGCCTGAATTCCTGTTCATCCCCCTGTTGCAGCACATCGGCAGCCCGGCCAATCCGGTGGTCCGGCTCGGTGAACGGGTGCGCAAGGGGCAACTGCTCGCGACCGGTCAGGGCGCGGTGTCGTCCCCCATCCATGCGCCCACTTCGGGCGAGATCGTCGCCCTGGGCGAACACCCGGCGCCGCATCCGTCCGGCCTGCCGGTACCCGCCATCACCCTGCGTGCCGATGGCGAGGATCGCTGGACCGACCTGGACGTGCCCGCCGAGCCGATGGCGCTGGCGCCGGAGGCAATCGCGGCGCGGGTGGGCGCGGCCGGGATCGTGGGCCTGGGCGGGGCGGCGTTCCCGTCGGCGGTGAAGCTCAATGTCAGCCGCCGCAGCGGTGTGCGCACCCTGATCCTCAACGGCGGCGAATGCGAGCCCTATCTCACCTGCGATGATCGACTCATGCGCGAACGCGCCGCCGAGATCGTCGCCGGCATCCAGCTCATCGGTCGTGCCGTGGGGGCGAGCGAGGTGATGGTTGGGGTGGAGTCGAACAAGCCGGAGGCCATTGCAGCGATGCGCGTTGCCGCCAGCGGCAGCGGTGTCGACGTGCGGGCGGTGCCGGCCTTGTATCCCATGGGATCGGAAAAACAGCTCATCCAGGCCATGCTCGGGCGCGAGGTGCCGGCCGGCGGACGTGCCGCAGACATCGGCGTGCTGGTGCACAACGTCGGCACCGCATGGGCGGTGCAGCAGGCCCTGACGCATGGCCGTCCCCTCGTGCGCCGCATCGTCACCGTGAGCGGGGGGGCGGTGGCGCGGCCGGGCAATCTGGAGGTGCCGATCGGCACCCCGGCGCGGGCATTGTTCGAACACTGTGGCGGTTTCAGCTCCACCCCGGCGCGCCTGATCATGGGCGGGCCGATGATGGGGGCCCAGATTCCGCATGCCGACGTGCCGGTGATCAAGGGCAGCAGCGGCCTCCTGGCGCTGACCGGAGCGGAGCTTGGGGCGGCCCGGCCCGCCCCCTGCATCCGCTGTTCGAGCTGCGTGCGTGCCTGCCCGGTGGGCCTGCTGCCACTGGAGATGGCGGCGCGCATCCGCGCCAGCGACCTCGATGGCGCGGTCGATCATGGCCTCAAGGACTGTATCGCCTGCGGCTCATGCTCCTACGTCTGCCCGGCCAGCATTCCGCTGGTGCACTATTTCGACTATGCCAAGGGCGAGCTGGCGGCGCGCGAGCGCGCCCGCATCAAGCAGGACGCCACCCGCAAGCTCGCCGCAGAGCGGGCCGAGCGCATGGAACGGATCGCCCGCGAGCGCGAGGAGGCCGCCGCCCGCGAGCGCGAGGAGGCCGCCGCCCGGCGCAAGGCCGAAAAGGCCGCGCGCGACGCCGCCAAGGCCGCCGCCCAGAGCGCGACCGCAAACAAACCACCCACGGAAAAAAACCTGGATGAAGAGGTGGCGGCATGAGCAGCAAGCAGGGGCCCCACGTCGTGGGGATGCGCGCGTCCGCGAATGCCGCCGGCCACCGACGCGCAGGCGTTTGCATTCCCATAACGTTTGAAGAGGTGGCGGCGTGAGCACGCCATTGCATTCGCCGCACGCGCATGCCCCGGTGAGCGTGAACCGGGTCATGGCCAGCGTGCTGCTCGCCCTGCTGCCGGCCACGCTGTTCGCGTTCTGGCTGCATGGCTGGCCGGCCATCCATCTGTGGTGGGTCGCCAGCGTCAGCGCACTGCTCACCGAGGCCATCGCCCTGCGCCTGCGCGGTTTGCCCGTGGCGGCGGGCCTGGCGGATGGTTCGGCCTGGCTCACCGCCTGGCTTCTGGCCCTGTCGCTGCCGCCTTGGGCGCCGTGGTGGATCGCCGCCCTGGGCAGCGCATTCGCCGTTCTGGTGGTGAAGCAGGCCTTCGGCGGCCTGGGCCAGAACGTGTTCAACCCGGCCATGGCGGCGCGGGTGATGCTGCTCATCGCCTTTCCCCTGGAAATGACCCTGTGGAACACACCCGCGCCGCTGTTCAGTGCTGCCGCGCCCGGATTTCAGCACGGCCTGGCCATCACCTTCGGCGGGGCGGGCTGGGACGCCATGGTCAGCGCCACCCCACTCGGTCACGTCAAGACCGAACTGGCGCGCGGCATCGAGGCGACCGCCAGCCTGCCCGGCGTGTTCGTCGCCAGCGATGCCCTGTTTGGCCTGCGTCCCGGCAGCCTGGGCGAGAGTGCCGCGCCCTGGCTGCTGCTGGGCGGATTGTGGCTGCTCTGGCGGGGTGTGATCACCTGGCAGGCACCGGTGGCGATGCTGCTCGGCGTCGCCATTCCAGCCGCCATCGCCCAGGCCATCGACCCGGCGCATCAGCTCGGAGTACTGCCCCACCTGCTTTCGGGGGGCGTGATCCTGGCGGCCTTCTTCATCGTCACCGATCCGGTCACCTCGCCCAACAGCGCGGCCGGACAATTCGTGTTCGGCCTGGGCGTCGGGCTGCTCACCTGGCTGATCCGGGCCTTCGGCGGCTATCCGGAAGGGGTGGCGTTCGCGGTGCTGCTGATGAATTCGATGACCCCGGTGCTGGATCGATTCATGCGCCCGCGCATTTATGGCCGGACCCGCGCCGGCAAGCCCTTGCCGGTGGATTCGGGTGAAGGGGGCAAGGGATGAGCGAGACCGGCAAATCCGGCGGCATCGAGGCCCTGCACGGCCGCCTTGGCTACCAGACCGCATTGCTGGGCGGCGTGGCACTGGTCAGCAGTCTGTTGCTTGGACTGGCGGCCATGGTCACCGGGCCGCGCATCGAGGCGGCCATGGCGGCCGACCTCAAGCAGTCGCTGACCCAGGTACTGCCGGGCACATTCGATAACGATCTGCTCGCCGACACGGTGACCGTCGCCGGGGTGGACGGCAAGTCGGTCACGGTATATCGCGCCCGCCGCGCGGGCCGGGTCGAGGGGTTGGTGTTCCAGGTCGTCGGGCAGGGCTATGCCGGCCCCATCGTGTGCGTCATGGGTGTGGACCGGGATGGCGTGGTGCAGGGCGTGCGGGTGTTGAAGCACGCCGAGACGCCCGGCCTGGGCGACAAGATCGAGCCGGCCAAGGCGGACTGGATCCATGCATTCACCGGCCGCTCGCTGGGCGATCCCGATCCCGCCGGCTGGGCGGTGAAGAAGGACGGTGGCCGATTCGACCAGTTCGCCGGCGCCACCATCACCCCACGCGCCGTGGTGCGGGCGGTGAAGGGCGGCCTGGAACTGTTCGGGCGCGAACGGCTGCGGATGCTGGATGAAACACTGGAGGAGGCTGGATCATGACCGACTACGCACGCATCAGCCGCGACGGCATCTGGGACAACAACGTGGTGTTCGCCCAGATGCTGGCCCTGTGCCCGCTGCTGGCGGTGACCGGCACGGCCACCAACGGACTCGGCATGGGTCTGGCCTCCACCGCCGTGCTGGTTGCCTCCAACACACTCATCGCTGCCCTGCGCCGGTTCATCAGCCCGGAGGTGCGCATCCCGGTCTACATCGTCATCATCGCCAGCCTGGTCACCCTGGTGGACATGAGCCTCAACGCCTGGGCGCATGATCTGTACAAGGTGCTCGGCCTGTTCATCGCCCTGATCGTCGCCAATTGCGCCATCCTCGGCCGGGCCGAGGCATTTGCGGCCAAGAACCCGGTGCCGGCGGCGGCCTTCGACGGCCTCATGATGGGGCTGGGCTTCACCTTCGCCCTGGTACTCCTCGGTGGCGTGCGCGAGATCCTCGGTGGCGGCACCCTGTTCGCCAATGCCCACCTGCTGCTCGGTCCGGCCTTTGCATTCCTGGAGATCACGCTGATCCCGGAATACCGGGGCTATCTCATCATGATCCTGCCTCCCGGCGGTTTCCTTGCACTCGGCTTCCTGCTCGCCGGCAAGCGGCTCATCGACCGCCGCGCCAGCGCGCGACCGCAGCCCGAACCCCGGCCTGAAGTGGCCACGGCCTGAGCGGAGGGGAAGATGCAGGTCGCCGTCGCATACGCCGATACCGCCCAGCAGACCTGGCTGCGCATCGAGGTCCCCGAGCCCTGCACGGTGGAGGACGCCATCGTCCGATCGGGCATCCTCGAACTCTATCCGGACATCGACCTGCAACAGCAGAAGGTGGGCGTGTTCGGCCGCCTGGTCAAGCTCGATGCCTTGATCGCCGCCGGCGACCGGGTCGAGATCTACCGTCCCATCATCGCTGACCCCGAAACCGTGCCGCGCCGCCGCCTCGCCGACGAGGACGGGGAGTAGGCGGAAATACTGCCACGCTGTTGAGCCCCTCTCTTTTTTCGCCGAGTGTGGGTATCTTTCGGGTTCCTCGATTCCCGATCCGGATTCCGTGCCTGCTTTCACTCCCCCCGGCCGTGAACTGCGCGGCCTGCTCGCCCGCTGGCAGGGGCGCGGCTGGTTGCGCGGCCTGGACGTGGCCTTCGCCGAACTGCTCTGGCGCGAGCAGCCCCGGGCGCATCCCGACCTGATCTTCGCCGCCGCGCTGGCCAGTCATCAGCTCGGGCGCGGACATGCATGCCTGGACCTTGACGCCGTGTTGCGCGATCCGGGCGCGACGCTCGGCCTGCCGCCGGAAGGTCGTCCGGCCAGCGATGAAATCGAGGCCGACCGGCCCGAGCGCTGGCTGGCCGGCCTTGCCTGGACGGACTGGCTGGAGGCGCTGGATTGCCCCGATCTGGTCGGCATGGGCGAGGGGGAAACCCCATTGGTCCGCCAAGGCGCACGTCTTTATCTGCGCCGCTACTGGCGCCACGAACAGGCGGTGGCTGCCGCCATCACCTTCCGTCTGGCCGCTTCTCCGCCGGCCTGGCCGGAGGCATCGATGCGCCGGATGCTGGATCTGCTCTTTCCCGTTTCCCCGACCACCGACTGGCAGCGGCTGGCCTGCGCCCTCGCAACGCGCGGTGGTTTCAGCCTGATTACCGGGGGGCCGGGCACCGGCAAGACCACCACCGTGGTGCGACTGCTGGCCCTCATGCAGGCTCTTTCGCTGTCCGGCGAGACCGCCCGGCCGCTGCGCATCCGCCTCGCCGCACCGACCGGCAAGGCCGCTGCCCGCCTGTCGGCAGCGATCGCCAAGGCACTGGCCGGCCTGCCTGAGCTGGAGTCGGGGCTCGACGCCAGTATGCGGGCGGCCATTCCGAGCCGCGCGATCACCCTGCATCGCCTGCTCGGCAGCCGCCCGGACGCGGCCGGTTTCCGTCACCATGCCGGCCGGCCGCTGGCCCTCGACGTGCTGGTGATCGACGAAGCCTCGATGGTCGACCTGGAACTGATGGCGGCCGTGTTCGACGCCTTGCCCGGTTCGGCCCGCCTGATCCTGCTCGGAGACAAGGACCAGCTCGCCTCGGTCGAGGCCGGTGCGCTGCTGGGTGAGCTCGCCCGCCGCGCCGAGGCCGGTCATTACCTGCCTGAAGTGGCGGACTGGCTGGAGCAGGTGAGCGGCCAGCGCCCGCCTGCCGATGTCATCGATCCGGATGGCCGGCCGCTCGATCAGGCCGTGGTCATGCTGCGGGTCAGTCACCGTTTCGGCGCCGAATGCGGCATCGGCCGGCTTGCCCGGGCAGTCAACGCCGGCGCGGCAGAGGCCGTGGAAACCTTGCTTGGCGCCGGGGCGGACGATCTGCGCGTGCACGGCCACGGCACTCCGGACGCGGTGGCCGGTTCATTGCGGACTCTGGTACTGGCCGGCCAGGGCGACTGGCCGGGCTATCGTGCCTATCTCGAAGAGCTGCGCGCGACGCGCCCGGCGCCCGGCGCCGACTCCACCGAGTTCGACGCCTGGGCGCGCCGTCTGCTGGAAAGGCACGCCCGTTTCCAGGTGCTGTGCGCGCCGCGTCAGGGGTCCTGGGGCGTGGAGGGGCTCAACGCCCGCATCGCCGGCTGGTTGCACGAAGCCGGCCTGATTCCGGCGCCGGAGGGCTGGTATTTCGGCCGGCCGGTGCTGGTGACCCGCAATGAGTACGCGCTCGGCCTGATGAACGGTGACATCGGTCTTGTCCTGCCCTGGCCGGAAGCGGATGGATGGCAGGCGCGGGTGGCGTTCGCCAGCGACGATGGCCCTGTCAAATGGGTACGCCCCTCCCGCCTGGCCAGCGCCGAAACGGTCTATGCCCTGACCGTGCACAAATCGCAGGGTTCGGAGTTCGATCATGTCGCCCTGGTCCTGCCCGAGGCGATGAGCCCGCTGCTCAATCGCGAACTGCTCTACACCGGCATCACCCGTGCCCGTCACCACCTCAGTCTGGTCAGCCCGTCCGGACTGGACATCGTGCGCGCCATGACCGAACGCAGCGCGCCACGCGCGAGTGGCTTGATGGCGTTGCTGGAGCCCGATTCCAGGAGCTGACCGCAATTCCAATCCAGATGGCTGCCAGGAACAGCCACATGCCGCCTTGTATTGGCAGGTTGTTGATTTTCTCCCCCCTGGAACCCGCATGATTTCGTGTGGCGCAAGGG
>CAZOZD010000053.1:0-10782 GCA_964584195.1 uncultured Burkholderiales bacterium | reverse complement strand
GTAGTCCGGCATCCAGTAAGTGTGGCGGTATTCCTTCACGCCAGCGCTATAAGTCTTCACAGCCATGTGTTCACTCCTTCATGAGGATTGTGGTTAAGCCCCGAGACGGGATCGGTCGGATTCGAGGTCCCGGGATGATGCGCAAAACAAATCATCAATAACAGTCACGATTTTCTATTGATGCGATAGATGATAATCTATGCCGATTGCCACCCGCCCGAGGACCGCCGGTCCGACGGCGCGGTCCGCCATCCTACACCATGCGCCACGCCACGTTCAGACAACTGGAAATCTTCGAAGCCATCGCCCGCATGGGCAGCTTCACCCGCGCCGCCGAGACCCTGTATCTGACCCAGCCGACCGTGTCGATGCAGATGAAGAAGCTGACCGACTCGGTCGGTGTGCCGCTGGTGGAGCAGGCGGGCAAGCGCGTCCACCTCACCGACGCCGGACGCAAGCTGGCCCAGGCCAGCCGCGAGATCTTCGACATCCTCGACCGCTTCGAGATGTCGGTGGCCGAACACCAGGGCCTGAAAAAAGGCCGCCTGCGCCTGATGGTGATCAGCACCGCATCCTATTTCGCCCCCCGCCTGCTGGGCGAATTCGCCAAGCGCCATCCGGGCATCGAATTCAGCCTCGCGGTCACCAACCGCGAGCGGGTGCTGGCCAGCATCAGCGACAAGCTCGACGACCTCTATTTTCTCGGCCAGCCGCCGGAGGATCTCGACGTCATCGCCCAGCCGTTCATGGAAAACCCGCTCGTGCTGGTGGCCGCGCCCGATCACCCGCTGGCCGGACAGCGCGGCATCCCGCTCGCCCGCCTGGCCGAAGAGCCCTGGCTGATGCGCGAGGCGGGCTCGGGCACCCGCAAGGCGGTGGAACGCCTGTTCGCCAGCCACGGCCTCGACCTGCAACCGCGCATGGAACTGGGCAGCAACGAGGCGATCAAGCAGGCCATCCTCGCCGGGCTGGGCATCTCCGCCCTGTCCCGGCACGCGCTCACCCTCAACCCGCCGGACCAGTTCGCCATCCTCGACGCCGAGGGATTCCCCATCCTGCGCCAGTGGTACGCGGTGTTCCCGGCCAATCGCCAGCTCTCCGTGGTCGCCCGCGCATTCCTCGACTTCCTGCTCAGCCATGGCCAGCGCCACAACTTCGGCCCGACACCGCGCCCGGCCGAGCCGCAGCCGCCCCAGCCCTGAAGCGACCGTGCCCGCCCGCATCGACACCGACCTCGACCGCGCCATCGCCCTGCTGCAGGGCGGCGGCGTGGTAGCCATCCCCACCGAGACCGTGTACGGCCTCGCCGCCGACGCCATGAACCCGGCCGCGGTGCGGCGGGTATTCGCCATCAAGGGCCGCCCGGCCGAGCATCCGGTGATCGTGCACGTCGCCGGCGCCGCGGCACTCGACGCCTGGGCGACCCGGGTTCCGGACACCGCACGCGCCCTGGCCGCCGCATTCTGGCCCGGTCCGCTCACCCTCATCCTGGCCCGCCGCGCCGGTGTGCCCGACACCGTCACCGGCGGCCAGGACAGCGTCGGCCTGCGCGTGCCCGATCACCCGCTCAGCCTCGCCCTGCTGGAAAGGAGCGGTCTGGGTCTTGCCGCGCCGTCGGCCAACCGCTTCGGCCGGGTCAGCCCGACCACGGCGGAACACGTGGCCAGCGAACTGGGCGACGCGGTGGACATGATCCTCGACGGCGGCCCCTGCCGGGTGGGCGTCGAATCGACCATCGTCGATTTCACCGGGCCGACGCCGGTGCTGCGGCGGCCGGGCGACCTGCGCCCCGACGCGATCGCCGCCGTGCTCGGCCAGCCCATCGCATTCGCCCCCGGCACCGGCCCGCGCGCGCCGGGCACCCTGGCGGCGCATTACGCGCCGCGCACGCCGCTCTGCCTGGCCGGGCGCGACACGCTGTGGAGCCGGGCCGAACACCTGGCCCGGGACGGCGCGCGGGTGGCGGTACTCGCCCTTGCCCCGGTCACGGCCGGCACGCGCCCCCCGGACGTTTCGGTGATGCCGGCCGAGGCCGAGGCCTACGCCCGCCTGCTCTACGCCCGCCTGCGCGAACTCGACGCTGCGGGCTACGATCTGCTCCTCGCCGAGTCGGTGCCCGACACCCCGGCCTGGCTCGCGGTCCGCGACCGCCTGCGCCGCGCCGCCGCGCACTGCCCCCAGGCATAGCCGGCTGTTGAAAAACGTAGCGAGGATGGCCAGATGGCTTGGATTTCCGCCATGTTTTGGCGTTTCAACTGAGTTTTTCAGGATCAAGTTGATAGGCGAGGGAGCGAGCACCGCGCAACGCAGCAGATGGC
Source organism: uncultured Burkholderiales bacterium (assembly GCA_964584195.1). Lineage (GTDB taxonomy): Bacteria > Pseudomonadota > Gammaproteobacteria > Burkholderiales > Thiobacillaceae > CAZOZD01. The sequence goes on along the minus strand of CAZOZD010000053.1, from coordinate 8,464 downwards.
CCACCGCAGTAGTTTTTCAACAGCCTGATAGATCACACCGGCCCGGCCCAGATCAGGGCGTCTGGGCCTCTGCGTCCGCCGGCGGGCGGGCCAGCCGCTGCACCTGGGGATCGGCCCAGCTGCCGCTGATCTGGTATTCAAAGTTCACCACCCTGGACAGGGGGTCCTGGAGAATCCGGCTCGCCACCAGCGCCCCCACCCCGGCCACCGGCCCGCCGATGAGGGCCGCGCCCAGGGCAGCGCTTTCCTCCAGGCGCGGCTGGATGCGCACCCGCAGATCCTGGGTTTCGCGTTCCAGATCGATACGGCCGCTCATGCGCACCCGCGCTGCCGGCCCCTCGATGCGCAAGCCGGGCAGGTAGCCGATGCCGCGTTCGAGGTGCAGGTCGCCCTCGATGCTGTCGAAACTGAACCCCTCGGAAAACACATCGCGGAAATCGAGCGTGACCCGGCGTGGCAGGGCCTGCAGGCTGAGCACGCCGAGCAGGCGGCCGGCGCCGGGTTCGATCTTGGTGAACCGGCCATTCCTGAACCGCAGACCGATCTTGCCTCCCAGGCGTTCGAGGCCGAAGGCATCGACGCCGCCGCGCCAGCGCAGCTCGCCGGACAGCTCAGCCTCCGCACCGCGCACGCCCTCGTACAGATCGAGACGACGCAGCAGATGTCCGGTATTGGGGCTGCTCAGGCGCAGGCGCAGACGGCTATCGCGCTGCGCCGTGGCCGCCAGCCAGCCGCTCGCCTCCAGCCGCCCCTCCGCCGCGCTCAGGCCCAGGCTGTCGAGACGATGTCCGTCGCCATCGGCGACCAAACGCACGGCGAGCGTGCCCAGCTCGCGGCCATGGTAGGCGAACTGATCCACCTGCAAAGCGACCTCGCGCGGCAGCTCGGCGCCATTCGCCGCCGCGCGCGCCGCCGGGGCGCCGGCCGGCTCCACCGGCGCGGCCAGCCGCAAGCGCTTGAAGCGGCCATCGAAACGCATCCCGGACGCGCCGGCCAGCGCCTCGTAGCGAACCTCGCCATCGACATGGGCGCCCCCCAGAACAAAGCGCCAGCCCGACCCGCGGCTCCCACCCCGGGCCCGCACCTCACCCCAGTCACGCCCGAAGGCGCGCAACGCACCCGCCTGGGCATCGATCTCGACCGGCCAGGCCGGCGCCGCGCCACCGCCCCCCAGCTCCAGCGCCCGCCATGCATCCAGATCGAGGTCCGGCAGACGGCCGCGCACGACCACCCCGGGCCGCTCCGGCAGGACCGCCTCGCCCTCGCCGAACTGCACGGCCAGACGGTGACCGCCCGGGTCGGATGCATAACGGGCATGCAGGCCATCGTCATGGTGCAGGCTCCAGCGATCCATCGCCTCGCCCTCGGCCCGCACGCGCAAGCGCCCGGGCTGCCCCGGGCGGCGTCCGAGCGGCGGCGGCAGATCGATGCCAACCCCGCTCAGGTCGGCATCCACCGCCAGGCTGGTGCCCTCCGCCGCCAGCCCCAGTTCGGCCCGCCAGGCGGCCCGCCCCGACAGGCGCCGGGCCAGCCCGGGCGGCAAGGCCGTGGCGAGCCGGCTCACCGGCCAGACACCCTCGGCATCGATGCGCACCCGGCCACCCTTGTCGCTGCCCAGGCGCACCCGCGCCGGCTGGCCATGCAACAACAGCTCGATCCCCTCGCCACGGATCATCGATTCGGTGAACTCGATCCGGCCCGTCACCTTGTCGAGCGGTGGCAGCCCGCCGCCCAGGTCGAGCTGGTTATCGCGCACCCGGTACACCCCCTGCACCCGGCTCGCATCGATGTCATGCAAGGGCAGGCCGAGACGCAGGTGCAGTTCGCCCTCGCCACGGGCGCTCAGGCGGCGGGCGAAATGCCCGGTATGGACATCGACCGGGCTCTGCCGAACGAACTCCAGGAAGGCCTCGGTACGCCCCCGGGCGACGCCCTCGAAATTGAGCGGCGTGGTGCTGTCATGGTGATGGATGTCGGCGATCTCGCCCTGCACCGGCCCCAGCTCGACGCCGAGCACCTGTCCGCGCCGGGCATCGATACGCATGCCCAGGCCCTTGAACTCCAGCCGCCCCTCCACCCCGGTCAGGCGCGGCCAGCCCGGCGCGTAATCGATGGTGGCGTTGCGCACATCGAGGCCGACATGAAACTCGCCGCCTCCCTCGACGAACGGGAAACGGTCGAGCGGCCCCTTCAGCACCATACGCGCGTCACGTCCCTCGCCGGCCACGATGCCGCGCCTGAGCCATACAAGGGCCTCGTCATGCACCTGGCGCGGCAAGTAACGCCATACCGCGCTGCCCTCGCCACGCGGCAGATGGGCGGTCAGATGCGCCACCGGCGCGCCTTCGGCGGGCAGATCGAGATGGCCGTCGAGCATGAGGTCCAGATCGGCATTGCCCAAGCGAGCCCGGCGCGCCCCGAAGCGGTAGCCACCCTGCGGCAGGCGCTCCCAGACGAGCGGCGCGTGCAGCCGATCGAAACCAAGCGGCTGGCGAAACACCTGCGGATGGTCATAGTGCAGACCGCTCGATTCGAGCAGCGCTTCGCCGCCATCCTGATCGGCCAGGACGTGGCCATCGAGCCCGGAAAACCCCGGCAATGCACCGCCACCATCCAGACCCAGGCCGGAAAACCAGGCCTTCAGGCTGAACCGCTCCGGCCCCTGCCAGTCGATCTGGGCGGTGTCGATGAAACCGCGCGGATTGAGACGATCCAGCCAGTCATGCACCAGCCGCGGCATGGGGATGCCGCTGGCCAGGGCGGTGAAAGCCTCCAGCCGCAGGCCGCTGGCCTCGATCCGCGCCGCGCGCAGGCGGCCGTCTTCGGCCGGGGTGAGGCGGGCCTTGACATTGGCCGGCTCGGACAGCGCCGTCCCCTCGCCGGCGAAGCGCAAGCCCTCGACGAACAACACCTGGGCATCGCGTCCCTGGCGCCAGCCGGCGCGTCCGGAAAGCCGGTCAAAACGCATCACCGGACGGTCATCGGCAAGTGCTACGCGCACGCCGCGAGCGACCATGTCGCCCTGGACCGCGACCGGCCGGCCGGCCTCCAGGTCGAGCCAGAAGCGCAGGCTGCCCTCCCCCTCACGCACCGCGTCGTGCGCCCACGGCGCCCAGGTCCGGAAGGCCGCGGCGGAAGCGCCGTCGACCCGGGCGTAGAGCTGGCCACGCCAGCCCTCCAGGTCATGCACCGAGCCACCCCGCAAGTCGCCACGCAGATCGAGGCGACCTGCCACGCCGGCGGGAGGCGTCGCCACCAAACCGAAACGATGCCGGCCGAAGCGGTTGACCAGCCGCATGCCAACCCGCTCCAGCACCAGCGGCGGCGCCCCCAGTGCCTCGTCCAGCCAGACCAGGCGGGCATCGATGAGCCGCACGCCGCGCTGCCGCAACAGCCAGTCCGGAAACGGGCCGGGCGGCGCAGCGGGGTCGAATGCGATGCCGCCGACATGCCACACCCCGGCGGCATCGCGCCGCACGGTCAGGTCCAGCCGATGCAGATCCAGGCTCAACAGGCGCGGCTCTCCAGCCAGCAGGCTCCACCAGGACAGGACCGCATCCACCCGCTCCAACCGCAATGGCGCCGACGCCCCCTCCGCGCCGACCTCGCCCAGCTCCACCGCCTCCAGCGCGACACGCGGATTCAGGCCGCGCCAGTCCGAACGCAGCGCGCCGATCCGCACCGGCAGGCCAAGCAACCGGCTGGCGCTCGCCTCCACGCGCGCGGTCTGGGCATCGATCCCCGGCAACAGCCAGAAACGCAGTCCCAGCACCAGCAGCGCGAAAGCGATGACGGCACCGGCCAGGGCCAGACTGGCGAAATGCAGGCCCCGGCGCAGGCGCGGCGAATCGACCCAGCCCGCCACGGCCAGCCTCAATCCGGCCGCGCCGCCGCCAGCGCCGCCGCCACGGCCGCCGCGTCGAGCGCATCGAAATCGGCGCGCCGGAACGTCGTCACCCCGCCCGCCATCTCGAACCAGGCCGGCGCCGCCATCCAGGCCGGCGGCGTCAGCCGCCCCTGTGCCCGGCGGGCCAGGCAATACATGCGCCCGCCGGCATGGACCAGATTGAACGGCTGTCCTGCCGACTGCATGTGATCGAGATGGAACCAGGCCTCGATCGGATCGGCGAACACCCGGCAAGGCAATGGATAGTCCAGCCCGCCGCCATTGTGCCGCCACTCCGGCGCAGTCACCGGCAGGGGCCGCGCCGGCAGCGCCAGTTGCATGTGCAGGTGGTTGACCGAGGCCTGGGCACCAAAACTGTTGTAGGCCAGGACGGCACCCGGCAGATCGCGCTCCAGCGCGCGGGCCAGGTGCCAGGCATACAGGTGCGTTTCCTGGTCCAGCCGCTGCGGCTGCTGCCGTTCCGGCTCCGGCACCAGCAGGCCATGCAGGGGCAGGAACGGAAACTTGTTGTACAGGATGCGCACCGCGTGCCCCAACAGCACGCCCTCCCAGAGGATCTCCGGACGCAGGAATGGACGATTGAAATGAAAGCCCCCGGCATCGAAGGGCGGCGGCCGCGAATCGGTCACCGCCAGACGGCTGGCGCGGGCCGGACGCAATGCGCGCAGCGGGTTGAATTGCGCCTGCCAGGGACCCACCATGCGGGACTCGGTGGTCCGCACCGCATCGAAGCCCATCGCCATCAGCTTGAGGAACACCATCAGGTCGTCGTCGGGCGCCTCCGGCGAGCGACCCTCGCGCAAGCCGGCCCGCAAGGACCCGGCCAGGGCATCGAAGCGGCCGGCCAGGCGCGCGCCGAGCGCGTCCCAGATCGTCGCGTCGAAGCTGGCATTGGCCAGCACCAAGATGAACGCCCCGAGATCAGGCGCCGCGAGCTGGCGTTCGAGCCCGGCCATGAAGGCCCGCCGCAACGCATCCGGGCTACCGAACGGCGCGGGCAGGGAGGCGGAATGCATGCGCGAATCGTCCACGCCGCCGCGATCAGTATTCCTTGTCGCCGCCGTCCCACATCTCCGGCGCGAACCGCACCACCCGGTTGCGGCCGCCCTCCTTGGCCTGATAAAGGGCGATGTCGGCGAACTTCACCGCCTGCCAGAAGGTGGGGCTGTCTTCCGGGAAGCCGGCCACGCCGATCGAGATGGTCTTCTGCAGCACCGTACCACCGCCCACCGGGACCTTCAGCTGCTCCACTGCCCGGCGGATGGTCTCCGCCACCTTCAGCCCATCCTCCACCGCGGTGTCCTGCAGCAGGATCATGAACTCCTCGCCACCGTAGCGAATCACCATGTCCGCCGCCCGCACCGACTGGCGCAGGGTCTTGGCCAGCGCCTTGAGCACGGTGTCGCCGGCATCATGGCCGAAGGTATCGTTGACCATCTTGAAGTAATCGAGGTCAAGCATGAGGATGACCAGATTGGTCTTGCGCCGCTGCGACCCCGCCACCAGGGTCTCGACGTACTCCTCCAGGAAACGACGGTTGTTCAGCCCGGTCATCGGATCGCGCAGGTTCGCCTCGCGCAAGGTTTCCATCAGGCGCTTGGACTCCAGCACCGGCGCCGCCTCGCCCAGATACACGCTGATGAACGGCACCAGCATCGCCACCAGGGCCTGGTTGTCCGGCGTGGTAACGATCTGCAACACATTGCCCACCGTACCCGACTGCAGGATGGGCAGACATACATGACCCCGCCCCGTCTCCCCTTCCGGCGGCTGGAATGCATAGCACAGGCCCGGATTGCCGACCCCGTCCACCACATGGCCGGTGCGGCGGGCGCGGCAGGCGTCGCTGCGCACCATGATTTCGGGATTGCACCAGCAGCAATCGCTGGCCGGCTCGCCATCCACCAGGATCGGCGCCATCTGGTTCTTGCCCTCGATCACCTCGTACAGGGTGAATTCGTTGAGGAAGAACTCGTTTTTCAATACCTGGTTGAGACGCTGATGAATCTCGCCACGGGTCTCATCCTCCTCGATCGCCTGCTTGAAACGCGCGGCCCGGGCCAGGATGTCGACCATCTCGATGGTGGCGTTGATCTGGTTCTCGCCCGGCACCGGCTTGCGCTGGATCAGGTGCGACACGCTCTCGGCGATGCGCCCCAGGCTGTCACCGATGGTGCGCAAGAGCTGGTTCAGGTCGCGGGCGATGTGACCGATCTCGTCGTCGGTGCGCTGCTGCACCACCGTATCGAAATTGCCCTGGATGGCCAGGTTCACCGCCTGCTCGACATCGCGCGCGGTATCCGAGATGGGACAGATCATACGGCGCAGCGTCCACACCGCCAGCAGCGCGAACAGCAGCACCGCCAGAGACATCCAGGCGACGGTGAACAGGGTCCGGCGCTTGAGATGATCGATCGACAGCGACAGGGTCACGGTGCCCAGCACCGCCCCTTCCTCAACCTGATGACAGCTCAGGCAATTGGGCGAGCCCTGGGTCGTGGCGATGTAGGGGATGGTGCCGCGAAACAGGGTCTCGCCCGATGTCTCGTCGAGCATGTACACCGGCCGGCCGGTCTTCATCACCTCCAGCTCGACGGCATCCGGCGCCTCGTCCACCCCCTTGCCGGAACCGAACTGCGCCTCCAGCAGCGGCGAACGCGCCACCCGCGCCGAACGGAAACCCTCCACCACCGACAGGCGGGCCAGGAAACCATCGCGCCGATCGATAGTGCCGTGGATCATCGACTCGGTCAGATGCACCCGCACGATCTCGGCCGCGGTCCGCACATGCTCGCTGGCGGTATGGATGGAATACTCGCGGAACGAATACAGGCTGAGCAGGGTGAGCGACACCACCAGTGCGGCCGCAAGGCCAAGCGAGGTCAGGGAAATCTTGGTACGCAGCTTCATGCCGGCTCATCCTGTGCGGGGGTCGGATCGGGGCCGCGCCGGACAAGGCCGACGCGCGGAAGATATAATCTTAAACCCGAATCACCTCCCACAGCAGGCGAACGGGTCGGCATCGCCTTCCCGCGCCCCATCCGGACACCGAGCGCATGCATACCCTCACCGTCGACCTGGGCGACCGCGCCTACCCCATCCACATCGGCCAGGCCCTGATCGGCCAGGCCGAACACCTCCTGCCCCACCTGGCCCAGCCGCGTGTCGCTGTGGTCAGCAACACCACCGTCGCCCCGCTCTACCTGGAAACCCTCGCCACCCCCCTGCGTGCCGCCGGCGTCGACGTGCTCCCCATCGTCCTGCCCGACGGCGAGGTCTACAAGAACTGGGAAACCCTCAATCGCATCTTCGACGCCCTGCTCGCCCACCGCGCCGAACGCAAGACCACACTCATCGCCCTCGGCGGCGGCGTCATCGGCGACCTCACCGGATTCGCCGCCGCATCCTACCTGCGCGGCGTACCCTTCATCCAGGTCCCCACCACCCTGCTCGCCCAGGTCGACTCCTCGGTCGGCGGCAAGACCGGCATCAACCACCCGCTGGGCAAGAACATGATCGGCGCCTTCTACCAGCCCCGCCTGGTGCTGGCCGACACCACCACGCTCAACACCCTGCCCGACCGCGAGCTCGCCGCCGGACTGGCCGAAGTGATCAAGTACGGCCTCATCCGCGACCCCGGATTCTTCGCCTGGCTGGAAGCCAACATGGACCGCCTCACCGCACGCGACCCCGACGCCCTCGCCTACGCCATCCGCCGCTCCTGCGAAAACAAGGCCGCCGTAGTCGCCGACGACGAACGCGAATCCGGCGCCCGCGCCCTGCTCAACCTCGGCCACACCTTCGGCCACGCCATCGAGGCCGGCATGGGCTACGGCACATGGTTGCACGGCGAAGCGGTCGCCGCCGGCACCCTGCTTGCCGCCGACCTGTCGCATCGCCTCGGCCTCATCGCTGCCGCCGACGTCGAACGCATCGCCGCGCTCATGCGCCGCGCCGGCCTGCCCACCCAGGCCCCCGACCTCGGCCTCGATGCCTGGCTCGCCCACATGGAAGTGGACAAGAAGGTCGAAGGCGGCAAACTCCGCTTCGTCCTGCTGCGCGCCATCGGCGACGCATTCGTCCACACCGACCCCGACCGCGCCGCCCTCCGCGCCAGCCTCGGCGAAAGTGGCTGGATCGGAGCGTAACCTCCCGTTTCAGCGCCACTTCGCAGGTGGGTAGGTAGGCCTTGTACTGCTCAAAAGTGCCGGAAGATAAGCCTTCAAACAAAGGTCGCGGCCGACACCCCGAATCGTTCGCTCAGTGCCCGTACTTGGCGAATGTTGAGCTCACGCTTGCCGGTCAGGACTTCCGAGACAACGCCTTGGCTGCCAATCTCAGTGAGATCGCTTTGCTTGAGACCGTGCTGCTCCATCAGGAACTTCAGGGCCTGCACACCGGTGGTCTCAGGCAGCGGGTAGTGCTCAGCCTCGTAGTCCTCAATCAGATCGCCCACGATGTCGACTTGAACCGCCCCGGGTTCTGTGGAGGCTGGTTGGTTTAACCCAGATTGTCCATTAGGACGCGGGAGGATGGCGAGACGGTTTTCGAGCAGAT
>CAZOZD010000052.1:0-10794 GCA_964584195.1 uncultured Burkholderiales bacterium | reverse complement strand
GGACAGCTATGGTTGACCTTCGTCGGGGCGCCCTACAGAATCCATTATGTCTACTAGGCTAGACATTTTAGGTTTGTTCAGACTCTCTGGCGGAAGTCGTTTAGCCCTATTGAAATCGGCAAACCCGGGAACTACGATTGATCAAATGGATGACAATTTTCCTGTTCCGACCCGGTAGCAGAAGAATACGAATCATCGAGGCATGAACATGGACACGAGCACGCCCCCTTCCGGGGAAAACCGTTCGCACACCGCGCTGGTGGAAGACCTGCTCGTCCACCAGGCCGAACTGGAGGCGCAGAACGAAGAGCTGCGCCAGGCCCGCCTGGAGGCCGAGGACGCGCGCGCCCATCATGAGGCATTGTTCCGGGCCACGCCCCTGGCCACGCTGGTGGTGGACCCCTCCGGGCTGATCCGGGACGCCAACCCGATCGCCCGCAAGCTGTTTTCCCTGCGCATCGAAAAAGGCCGGTTTCAGTTCCTGCGTCGTTTCACGCACGAAAAGGATCATGCCCGGCTCGGGCATGCGCTCAGCACCGCCCGCAGGCAGGGTCACAGCGAAAGCTTCGATCTCGGCTTCATCGACTTCAACGGCGTGGCTTTCCCGGCCGACCTGTATATCGAGCAGGTCAGTGACCCGGCCGACTCGCACGACCTCGTATGCGTGCTCGTCGACCAGCGCGAGCGCCAGCGCCAGATCGATCTGGTACGGCTGTCCGAGAACCTGGTCGAGGCCAGCCAGAAACGCTACCGCGTACTCGCCGAGCATGCCCCCGACTGGGAGTTCTGGCTCAACCCCGAGGGCCGTTTCGAGTATGTTTCCCCGGCCTGCATCAAGGTGAGCGGCCACCCCGCCGAAGACTTCTACAACGACCCCGGGCTGATGTTGCGGATCCTCCATCCTGAAGATCGTCCGGTTTTCCAGGCCCATCTCGACGCGGACGACGATGCCGACGAGGAACACCGCATGCTCCTGCGCGTGATCGATCGGGACGGAAACGTGCACTGGATCGAGCACCAGTGCCGCAAGGTGTATGACGCCCAGGGCGTGTATCTCGGCCGGCGCGGCGTCAACCGCGACATCACCGAAAGGCACGCCCTGGAAGAAGAACTGACCGCGTATCAGGGCCGCCTCGACGAACTGGTGGCCAAACGCACCGCCGAACTGGAGGCCGCGCGCCAGGCCGCCGAGACCGCCAACCGCGCCAAGAGCCTGTTCCTGGCCAACATGAGCCACGAACTACGCACCCCGCTCAACGCCATCCTCGGCCTGACCGGCCTGCTGCGCCGCAGCCCGCGCATCAACGATGCCGAACATCGCAATCTGGAACTGGTGGCGAAGAGCGGCGAGCATCTGCTCGACCTCATCAGCGACGTGCTGGAAATCTCGCGCATCGAGTCCGGCCGCCTGACAGCGCAGATGCAGAGCTTCGACCTCCACGAACTGCTCGACACCCTGGTCGCGGTGATGGCGGAACGCGCCCGGACCAAGGGCCTGGAACTGCGCCTCGAGCGTTCCCCGGATTTACCGCGCCAGATCAGGAGCGACCTGGCCAAGCTGCGCCAGATCCTGCTCAACCTGCTCTCCAATGCCGTCAAGTACACCCCCCGCGGCAAGGTCGTGCTGCGCGCATCCGTGCTGGATGGACGCCTATGCATCGAGGTCGAGGACACCGGCATCGGCATCGCCCGGCAGGAGCGGGAAGCCATCTTCCAGCCGTTTTACCAGACCGAATCCGCCGTGCGGCAGGGCGAAGGTACCGGGTTGGGGCTGGCCATCGCCCGCGAATACGTGATGCTGCTGGGGGGCCGGATCGAGCTTGAAAGCGAAGTGGGCCGGGGCACGATCTTCCGCCTCGGGCTGCCCTTCAAGCCCGGCACGGCGAGCGAGGCACCGCACCATCGCCGCATCGTCGGCCTGCGACCCGGCCAGCGTCCGCCCCGGGTGCTGATCGCCGAGGACGAGCCGGTCAACCAGATCGTTGCCCGGGAATGGTTTGCCGGACTGGGTTTCGAGGTCGAGATCGCCAATGACGGCGAGGAAGCGCTCAATCGGTTCCGCGCCCGGCGTCCCGATCTTGTGGTGATGGACATGCGCATGCCGGTGCTCGACGGCTACACCGCCACACGGGCGATCCGGGCCCTGGAAAACGGCGGACCCCGGGTGCCCATCATCGCATTCACCGCCTCGGCCATGAACGACGAGCATCCGCGCATCTACGAATCCGGTTGCGATGCCGTGGCCACCAAACCCCTGCGCGAGGCGGCCATGCATGACTTGCTGGACCGACTGCTCGAGGTGGAATTCGAATACGCCGAGGATGCGCCGGCATCGGCCACCCCCCATGCGTCAGCCGCTGATTTCGGCACCCTGCCCAGCGGCGCCTGCGCGGCCCTGCGCGAAGCCGCCACGCAATGCGACACGGCAAAGGCGCGACAAATCGCCGACGAAATCCGCGCCAGTGCACCGGAACTCGCCCGCCAGCTCGACAGCCTGATCGAGACCTATGAGTTCGAAACGATCCTGAAGGCTTGCGGGAAGGGCTGAGCCCGCAACCGCCCGGCCGTCAGGATGCCCCGTCCGGCGGTGGTGAACTCTCCGCCACCAGCGTCTCGTACTGCTTCAGGAACAGCGCTTCCAGCTCGTCGATGATTTCCCCGGCCGGGCGCTTGTGCAGGATGTGATCGGTCATGCAGCGCGAGGTTTCGTGCAACAGCGCGTCGCGCTTGAGCATGGGGTAGGTGGCGGACAGGCGCTTGATGGCCTGCACCACCGATTCGCTTTCCGGACGCGGAATCGCGAGGGGCTGAGGCGGCGCGGCACACGGTTCGGACCCCTTTCCAGCCCGGGCGAGCAGGTATTCGGCATAGTCGACCAAGCCCTCCCGGCGCGACTCGGGCAGGGCGCGATAGAGACGGAGCAGATTGCGCTCGGCGGGAGTCATCGTCGGGGCGGGAGACTAGAGGATGAACTGCTTCTGGTCGCGGATGAGGCTGCCGGATTCGAGAAAATCCAGGAAGGCCTGCAGGATCTTGCTGCGGAATTTTTCCTGCGGATAGACCAGGGACAACTGCCGGCGCAAGGGCGGCTCAAGCGGCACGGCGGTCAGCTCGCCCAGCTTCACTTCCTTCGCCACCGTGGCCACCGACACCACCGCCACGCCCAGACCGGCCGCCACCGCGCCCTTGATCGCCTCGCGGCTGCCCAGTTCCATGACCAGATTGACCTCATCGCAACTGACACCGTTGCCGCGGAAATAATCGTCGATGCATTCGCGCGTGCCCGAGCCGGATTCGCGGCTGATGTAGGGATAGGCGGCGATGTCGGCGGGGCGCACCACCGATACCCGGGCCAGATCGTGGAATGGGGCGCAGATCAGCACCAGTTCGTCCTCACAGCACACCTGGGTGACCAGATTGGGGTGATGCGAGGGCGATTCGATCAGGCCGATGTCCAGGGTGTGATCCGCCACCTTGTTTTCGATGGTGACCGAGTTGGCCACCGTCAGGCGTGCCTTGGTCTCCGGGTTCTTCTGCTTGAACTCGCCCAGGAGCCGGGGCAGCATGTATTCGGCGATGGTCGTCGATGCGCCGATCATCAGGGGGCCGCTGACCTGGCCGGTCAACTCGGAGATGCGCGCCTCCATCTCCGAGGTGAGGTTGAGGATGCGTTCGGCATAATCGAGCGCCAGCTCGCCGGCCGGAGTGAGCGAGATCTTGCCGTGCGAACGCTCGAACAGGCGGGTGTTGAAGAATTCCTCCAGTTGCTTGACCTGGAAAGTCACCGCAGGCTGGGTCATGAACAGCAACTCGGCCGCCTTGGTGAAGGAGAGCTGGCGCGCAACGGTATAGAAGACTTGCAGGCGGCGATCGGCCATGGAATCGGGGCGGGGCGAGGAATCAATATAATTTATTGGACCATAATTTTCTTATCGAAGCCAGCCGGGATGGCCGTGCCAGGGCCGGCCGTGATATGAGCCATCCTCCCCGTCCACCCCTCTCCGACCGGGCTGGCAAGCCCACTCCATGGATCGCGGTTTCTACATCATCATGGCGGCGCAGTTTTTTTCCGCGCTGGCCGACAACGCCCTCCTGATCACCGCGATCGCCCTGCTGCGCGACCTTCAGGCGCCGGCGGAATATGAGCCGCTGCTGAAGCTGTTTTTCACCATTTCCTATGTCGTGCTGGCCGCATTCGTCGGCGCGTTCGCCGACTCGATACCCAAGGGCCGGGTGATGTTCATCAGCAACAGCATCAAGATCATCGGCTGCCTGATGATGATCTTCGGCGTCAATCCGCTCTATGCCTATGCCGTCGTGGGCCTCGGCGCGGCGGCCTATTCGCCGGCCAAGTACGGCATCCTCACCGAGTACCTGCCGCACCGCAAGCTGGTGCTGGCCAACAGCTGGATCGAGGGCCTGACGGTGGCCGCCATCGTGCTCGGCACGGTGCTGGGTGGCTGGCTGATCAGCCCCATGGTGGGCGCCGCGTTCACGCGCCTGGATGAATTCCTGTTCGGCGGCGGCGGTGCACTGCTCGACTACAGCATGACCGCGATCGCCGTACTGTATCTCATCGCGGCGCTGTTCAACCTGTGGGTGCCAAACACCGGTGTCGACCACAAGCCGCCCTCGCGCAACCCGCTCTACCTGATCCATGATTTTGCCCATTGCGTGCGCCTGCTCTGGACCGACAAACTGGGCCAGATCACCCTCGCGGTGACCACCCTGTTCTGGGGCGCGGGGGCCACCCTGCAATTCATCATGCTGCGCTGGGCCGAGCACTCGCTCGGCATCCGCCTCGACCAGGCCACCTACCTGCAGGCCATCTTCGCGGTCGGCATCGCCGTCGGCGCGGTGCTGGCCGGGCGCCTGGTCAGTATCGACAAATCGGTGCGGGTGATCGGCGTCGGCATCGCCATGGGCCTGGCTGCAACACTCATGGTGTTCGTGCACTCGATCGGCCCGGCGGTCGTCCTCATGCTGGTGGTCGGTGCCATGGCGGGTTTTTTCGTGGTGCCGATGAATGCGCTGCTCCAGCATCGCGGCCACATCCTGATGGGCGCCGGCCACTCCATCGCGGTACAGAACTTCAACGAGAACCTGAGCATCCTGGTCATGCTCGGCCTCTATGCCGTGCTGATCTGGGCCGAGCTTTCGGTGCAGACGGTGATCCTGCTGTTCAGCCTGTTCGTCGCCGGCACCATGTACATGGTCCGGCGCTGGCACCAGCCAACCTGCGCGACCATGCGGCGGAACTCGAACGCCTGCTGGCAGTGGCCGCCGCCGGACACGCGCCCATCCCCTCCGGACATACCGCGATGCCTTCGCCACCAGTGCGCGAGACCGTCCGGCGCGGCCTGGGTCGACTCAAGCAGCGCGTCGCCCAGACGCGTCGCCGGAACAGGCGGCCGGGTTGAAGCTCAGGCCCTCCAGCCCGGAGCAACGATGGGGGCTTGGGAGCCGCTGCTTGCCCCCGTCACCCGTCACTTGCCATCGCTCATGCGGCCGATGGCACAGCTGACGAACGAGGTGGCCTTGGCCTTGAGCGCGGCCAGCCCCTCGGCGCTGCCGGTTTCCGGATAGCCAGCCTCACGCAGGTTCTCGACCACGGCAGGACGGATGGACTCGTCGCCCTCCACGCGCACCTGGCCGGCCTCGATCATGACCTCGACCGCCTCGACCCCGGGCAGGGCCTGGAGGCGCTTGCGGATGGTGTTGGCGCAGCCGCCGCACTTGATGTTTTCCACTTCGACGATGAATGACATGAGGCATCTCCTTGCACTGGACGACCCATTCTATCCCCGCACGCGACCGGTGTATCGCCACCGCGCCCGGCGACGGTCCGGCCCATGCTCTCCGGACCCCGTCCATGAGTCCATGCCGACCGCCTGGTTTTATGGTAGAATCCTTTAGGACACGCCGGCCAGGCAAGAATTCCCCGGCATGCAATGACAATGCATGAATGGATCATCCGGACGGGAGCCATCCAGAACATGCCATCGAGGAGACAGTACATGAACAGCATCGTGAGGCTGCTGCTGGGAACTGCGGCGGTCGCCTCGGTCCTGCTGATCGTCATCAGCTACGCCGTGTTCAGCGAGTTCGGCGGCCGCATGCTTCGCCAGGCAGCCATCGACGAATCGCAATCGGTGGCGCGGCTGACCTTCGCATCCATGTACCAGCTCATGAGCCAGGGCTGGACCCGGGAACAGCTGCTCGCCTTCACACGCGACGCCAGCGCCGCAACCGACAAGACCTCGCTGCGCATCGATGTCTATCGCGGCCCGGTGGTCAGTGCGCTTTACGGCGAGGCGCGGCAGTCACCCGCCGACCCGGAGCTGCAGGCAGCACTTGCCAGTGGTCGAGACTGGCACGCCAGCACCGACACGACAGTCCGCTACCTGTACCCGCTTGCGGCGGAAGACAAGTGTCTCGCCTGCCACACCAACGCCAGGGTCGGCGACATCCTCGGGGTGGTCGACGTGCGCGTCGAGTACGCCGGCTTCCTCGCCAGCGCCCGCAGCGAACTGCTCACCGTTCTGCTGATCTTCTCGCCACTCCCCGTCGGCCTCGCGCTGATCCTGGTCTGGTGGGTGAACCGCCGCATCCAGAACTCCCTGCACGCACTGGAGGCCGGCATCGACCGGGTCAACTCGGTGGCGGACCTGCGCGAGATGCGTTTCGAGCGCGCCGAGACCGGACTGGCCGAATTCAACGCGGCATTCGAGCATGTCGGCGCCCTCGCCGATCGGCTGCGCACCATCGCGGTGGACAAGGACCTGCTCGAATTCGAGATCCGGCTGCAGGAGAAATTCATCATCACCTCCGACGTGGTGCGTGACTGGCGCGAGTATGTGAGCCGCCTGCTTGTGGAGATCAACCGGGTGATCGAGGCCTACACCCTGTTCTGCATCTTCAAGGTCGACGAGGAAGTGTTCGACCTGGAGATCTTCTGGCGCCACACGCCCAGCGCGACCACCCGCGCCCGTCTCGAGGCCCGGGTGCGCGCAGCGCTCAAGCATAACCCCCATTTCGAAAGCGCCAGCGACCTGCACATCCAGCACAACGTCGCCGATCCGGATCACACCTTGCCTGAGCTTTCCGACGAGGAAGTGGACCTGCAGACCAAGTCCCTGCTCGTCGATACGCCGCAGATCGGCGGCATCGTCGGCATCGGCGTCAACTCCCGCCTGGCCCGGGATGAAACCCGCAACCTGGTGCTGGAGAGCATCCTGTCCACCCTGCTCAACGTGGTGGGCTCGATCAAGGCGATCTACAAATACACCCGCGACCTGGAGTATTACGCCACCCGCGACCCGCTCACCAACCTCTACAACCAGCGCGCGTTCTGGGAACTGGCCGAGTACGAGGTGGGACGCTCCGCCCGCCACGACTACCCCTTCGCCCTGGTGGTGATCGACCTGGACAACTTCAAGACCATCAACGACACCTACGGCCACAGCCTGGGCGACGAATTCCTGCAACGCTGCTCGCAAGAGATGCAGTCGGTACTGCGCTCCGGCGACGTGCTGGCCCGCTACGGCGGCGACGAATTCGTCGCCCTGTTGCCGGAAACCGAACTCGATGACGCCCGCATGGTCGCCCAGCGCCTGGTCGATGCGGTGAACGAGATCGTGGTCCATACCAACACCGGCAAGGACGCCAAATCCACGGTGTCGGTCGGCATCGCCATCCACCCCGACCACGCCAGCGATCTCAAGGACCTGTTCCTGTTCGCCGACAACATGATGTACAAGGCCAAGGCGGAGGGTAAGAACCGGCTCGGCGTACCCACCGAGGAAGACGTGGTCGAGGTGTTCCGGCGCATCGGTGAAAAGAGCCAGATCGTCCTCAATGCCGTCGAACGCCGGCAGGTGACCCCGTATTTCCAGCCCATCGTCGCATCCTCCACGGGACAGGTCGAAGCGGTCGAGGTCCTCTCCCGCATCCAGTTGCCCAACGACATGGTGCTCGGCGCCGGTGAATTCATCGAGATCGCCGAGAAGATGGGCGTCATCCATCGCATCGACTACATCGTCCTCGACGGCGCCCTGCGCCAGGTGCGTGAATCCGGCTACACGGGCCTATTGTTCGTCAACATGTCACCACGCGCCCTGGTGCTCAGCGAATTCATTCCGGAAGTGCGGCGCATCGTGCACGAACACGGCATCGAACCGGCGCGCATCGTGTTCGAGATCACCGAGCGCGATACCGTCAAGAACATCAGTCTGCTGGAGAGCTTCATCAACGAGCTCAAGCTGGAAGGTTTCCGGCTTGCCATCGACGATTTCGGCTCGGGATTCTCTTCATTCCATTACCTGAAGCGCTTCCCGATCGACTTCGTCAAGATCGAGGGCGACTTCATCGTCAACATGCTCAACGACACCAAGGACCTCGCATTCGTACGCAGCGTCAGCCATCTCGCCAAGGAGCTCGGTATCCGCAGCGTCGGCGAATTCGTCGAAAGCGCCGAGGTACTGGCCCTGGTTGCCGAGGTCGGCATCGACCTCGCCCAGGGCTACCACATCGGCCGTCCCAGCCCCAGCCTGCGCGAAGCGGCACGACTGTAGTTCTGCCCCGCGCTGCAACCGGCTTGACGCGCATCATTCATGCGCCCATCCTATGCGCACCCTTTGCAAAGGAGGCTGCCATGAACACCGTCGCCAAGAAGGCTACCAACCTCAGCATTCGCGCCGACCTTGTCGAGGAAGCCCGCGTCCTGGGCATCAACCTGTCGCGCACGCTGGAAGCCGCGCTCACCGCGGAGATCAAGAAGCACCGCGAAGACGAATGGCGAGAACAGAACCGTGAAGCGATCGCAGCCTATGGCCGGCTCATCGAGAGGGAGGGATTGCTTTCCGATAGCTATCGCACCTTCATGCGTGGCGATGACTGATGCCTTACCTCGACGTCTATCTCAACCGCGACGCCCGAACAGCCCGATCGCGGCCCTATGTGGTCGATTTACAGAGCAGGCTGCTTGAAGATTTGCCATCGACGATCATTGCACCGCTGGCGACTCCGGAAAGCGTCGATCGGACACGCATCCTGCGCCTCAATCCGGACATCCGCCTGGACGGGAAAGGGTTCTTGTTGCTGACCCAGGACTTGGCCGCCCTGCCCCGTAGCGCACTCAGAGACCCCATCGCCAATCTCGCCCACTACCGCGACGAGATCCTCGCCGCCCTCGACTTCCTATTCACCGGTTATTAAAAGAAAGACTTCCCATGGCCCAATATGTCATGTCCATGCTCCGCGTGAGCAAGATCGTCCCCCCCAAACGCCAGATCATCAAGGACATCTCCCTGTCCTTCTTCCCCGGCGCCAAGATCGGTTTGCTGGGTCTCAACGGTTCCGGCAAGTCCACCGTGCTGAAAATCATGGCCGGCGTCGACAAGGAATACGACGGCGAAGTGCAACACCTGTCCGGCATCTCCATCGGCTACCTGCCCCAGGAGCCGCAACTCGACCCCGACAAGACCGTGCGCGAGGAGGTCGAGGCCGGCCTGGGCGAAGTCATGCAGGCCCGGCAGAAGCTAGAGGAAGTCTACGCCGCCTACGCCGAGCCGGACGCCGACTTCGACAAGCTGGCCGAGGAACAGGCCCGTCTCGAAGCCATCATCGCCGCTTCGGGCAGTGATGCCGAACACCAGATGGAGATCGCCGCCGATGCCCTGCGCCTGCCGCCCTGGGATGCGCGCATCAAGAACCTGTCCGGCGGCGAGAAACGCCGCGTCGCTCTATGCAAGCTCCTGCTGCAAAAGCCCGACATGCTGCTGCTCGACGAGCCCACCAACCACCTCGACGCCGAGTCGGTGGAATGGCTCGAACAGTTCCTGGTCCGCTTCCCCGGCACCGTCGTCGCCGTCACCCACGACCGCTACTTCCTCGACAACGCCGCCGAATGGATCCTCGAACTCGATCGCGGCCACGGCATTCCCTGGAAGGGCAACTACTCCAGCTGGCTGGAACAGAAGGAAGCCCGCCTGGAGCAGGAAAACAAACAGATCGACGCCCACATGAAGGCCATGAAGGTGGAACTGGAGTGGGTGCGCTCCAACCCCAAGGCCCGTCAGGCCAAGTCCAAGGCCCGCCTGGCACGCTTCGAGGAGATGAACAGCCACGAATACCAGAAGCGCAACGAGACCCAGGAAATCTTCATCCCGCCGGGCGAGCGGCTGGGCGACAAGGTCATCGAATTCAAGGGCGTGACCAAGGCCTTCGGCGACCGCCTGCTGATCGATAACCTGTCCTTCAGCATCCCGCCTGGCGCCATCGTCGGCATCATCGGCCCCAACGGGGCCGGCAAGTCGACCCTGTTCCGGATGATCCAGGGCCGCGAACAGCCGGACAGCGGCGAGATCGACATCGGCCCGACCGTGAAGATCGCCTCGGTGGACCAGTCGCGCGAGGGCCTGGACGACAGCAAGACCGTGTTCGACGCGGTGGCGGACGGTGCCGACATCCTCACCGTCGGCCGCTTCGAGATGCCCAGCCGGGCGTATCTGGGCCGCTTCAACTTCAAGGGCGCCGACCAGGGCAAGATCGTCGGCAAGCTCTCCGGCGGCGAACGCGGCCGCCTGCACCTGGCCAAGACGCTCATTCAGGGCGGCAACGTCCTGCTGCTCGACGAACCGTCCAACGACCTTGATGTGGAAACCCTGCGCGCCCTGGAAGATGCGCTGCTCGAATTCGCCGGCTGCGTGCTGGTGATCAGCCACGACCGCTGGTTCCTCGACCGCATCGCCACCCACATCCTGGCCTGCGAAGGCGACTCGCACTGGGAGTTCT
>CAZOZD010000051.1:0-11000 GCA_964584195.1 uncultured Burkholderiales bacterium | reverse complement strand
ACTACCGTTCCAGCCAGCGCATCCTGCGCGCCGCCAACAGCGTCATCCGCAACAATGCCCGCATGCACGCCAAGGAACTGTGGAGCGAGCTGGGCTTGGGCGACCCGATCCAGATCGTGCGCTGCAAGGACGACCGCGACGAGGCAGAGACCGTGGTCAACCGCCTCCTGGCGCACAAGTTCCAGCATCGCGGCCGATTCAGCGACTACGCCATCCTGTACCGTGGCAACCACCAGGCACGCCTGTTCGAGGAAGTGCTGCGCGGCGCCCGGGTGCCTTACGTCCTTTCGGGCGGACAATCCTTCTTCGACCGTGCCGAGATCAAGGATCTCACCGCCTACCTGCGCCTGATCGCCAATCCCGACGATGACCCCGCATTCATCCGCGCCGCCACCACCCCCCGGCGCGGCATCGGCGCGGCGACCCTGGAACGGCTCGGCGAGTATGCCGCCGGCCGCCATCTCGGCCTGTTCGTCGCATTGTTCGAACAGGGGATCGAGGAGCACCTGAGCCCACGCCAGCTCGAACCCTTGCGCGCATTCGGCGAATTCATCCAGCGGCTCGCCGAGCGGGCGCCACGCGAGGCCGCAGGCGCCCTGCTCGACGAACTGCTGGCCGGCATCCGCTACGAGGAATGGCTGTACGACAGCGAGGACGAACGCGCCGCGCGGGGCAAGTGGGAAAACGTGCGTGAATTCGTCACCTGGCTGGCGCAAAAGGGCGAGGCGGACGGCCGCAACCTGATCGAACTGACCCAGACCGTGGCCCTCATGAACCTGCTCGAAGGGCGCGAGGACGAGGCACCCGACGCGGTGCGCCTGTCCACCCTGCACGCCGCCAAGGGGCTGGAATTCGCCAACGTCTATCTGGCCGGGGTGGAGGAAGACATCCTGCCGCACCGCGAATGCCTGGAGGGCGACCGGCTGGAAGAGGAACGGCGGCTGATGTACGTTGGCATCACACGCGCCCGCCGTCACCTCACCCTGAGCTGGTGCGGCCGGCGCAAGCGCGGCGGCGACTGGCTGCCCTGCGAGCCCTCCCGCTTCATCGCCGAGCTGGACGGCGAGGTGGTGCGCCATGCGGGGGATGCCGCCTCACCCGAGACCGCGCGCGAGGAAGGCCGCCGCCGCCTGGCCGAACTGCGCGCCCGGCTGGGCGGCTGAATCCGAACCAGACAGCGTGTACGCGGCTGCAAGTCGCGGCAAAGAAGCCGAACGTGGAGCGAAGCGGCGAGCACAACCGGCGGTAAGCTGCACAGCAGCCCCGGTTGGGCGAGTCCTGTGGAACGCGAAGCGCGTAACGCACGTGAGCGACTTGTTAGGTGCAAGTTACGCATAGTGCGACCACAAGCGTAAAACCTTTACAACCTGCGCCTCTTGCAAAACCTCATAGACAAGCCTGTGCTGAATATTGATTCTGCGTGAGTATGCCCCTGCCAAGTCGCCGACCAACTTTTCATAGGGCGGGGGATTTTGAAAGGGATTTTCCCGCAGTGCTGCTAGCAGAGCCACAGCCTTTTCCTTTAGCCCTGCTGAAGCCAATTTTGCTGCATCCTTTTGCGCCTGCTTGGTATAGACAACCTGCCAACTCACCAGTCCAGTTCCTTGGCACAGCTATCTACGGACTCTGCCATACCGGCTTTGATGGATTCACGCATACCTGGCACTGACAACAGGTACAGGGTTTCCTGGATAGCCTCCCAGTCCTCAGCCGAAACCAGCACCGCACTCGCTCTTCTTCCTGAAATCACAATGGGTTGGTGGGATTCTGTGGTCTGGTCAATTAACCGGTAAAGGTTTGCTCTTGCTTCGCTAGCAGTAAGTGTTTGCATGGTAAGCCCTCCATCATGTCTAAATCGTACGCTAATTCGTACGATCTTGGAAGCGGCTTCCTTGCGTCTAACGTTTGACGTGAGGGGCCGCCGTAGCGGCGAAGCCGCGAAGGGTACCCAAAAGCGCAGCTTTTGGGCGGTTCCACTCGACGGAATAGGGCAGGGTTTCGGCTTCTACGCAGGGGCAGGCGTTGGCGGCCCTGCTGTTCCATTACAAACAGGTGCTTGAAATCGAACTGCCCTGGCTGGACGAGATTGTGCGTGCCAAGCGCCGCCAGTGTGTGCCCACGGTGTTGACCCCGGAGGAGGTGGCGCGTCTATTGGCTTGCATGGAGGGCGGGCATGCCTTGATGGCGAACTTGTTATACGGCACCGGGATGCGTTTGATGGAGTGCCTGCGTTTGCGGGTGAAGGATGTGGATTTGGCGCGGCGGGAGATTAACCCTTACCCGCCGCTTCGCGTCGGCATCTCCCGAAGGGAGAGGCAAAAATCAACCCCATTGGGAGTACCCATTCGGGCATAAAAGGGTAGGGTGGTGCCTGGCAGGGCGCTCTTCTGCGGCAGTGCATACGGGGTACAGCGGCTTGCGCCGCACCCCCATCCCAACCTTCCCCCGCTGGGGGAGGGGGCAAATGTGGCCAATAAACACTCTGGGATCAATACACGGCATGCCCGCCTGGGCGGGTATGCCGAATTGACCAGCGTTTCCTCAGTGCAACTGGCCGTGGCAGTGCTTGTATTTCCTGCCTGATCCACAGGGGCAGGGGTCGTTGCGGCCGACCTTGGGGTGGGCGCGATGCACCGGCTGCTGTCCGGCGGGCGGGGGGGGCTCTTCGCCACCGCCGAGGGCCTCGTCGTAATCGGCGTGGTGGTATTGCACGTTGGACAGGTTTTCCTGCGGGGTCACGGCCTCGACGTCTTCCTGGCCACGCACCTGCACGGTGAGGGTGATCTGGGTGACCTCGCGGGCGATGGTGTCGAGCATGGTCTCGAACAGTTGGAATGCCTCGCGCTTGTATTCCTGCTTGGGGTTTTTCTGGGCGTAGCCGCGCAGATGGATGCCCTGGCGCAGGTGGTCCATGGCGGCGAGGTGTTCGCGCCAGTGGTGGTCGAGGCTTTGCAGCAGGATGGCGCGCTCGAACTGGCGCAGGTTGGTGGTTCCGGCCAGAGCTTCCTTGCCGGCGTAGGCCTCGCGCGCGGCGTCGAGGATGCGCTGGCGCAGCCCTTCCTCGGCCAGCTTGTCATCGGCATCCAGCCACTGCTGGAGCGGCAGGTTGAGCAGGTATTCGCTGGCCAGGGCCTTTTCCAGGCCGGCGATGTCCCATTGCTCGGCCATGCTGCCGGGCAGCACGTACTGGCTGACCAGTGCGTCGAGCACTTGGGTGTGCATGCCCTGGATGCCGGCGGACACGTCCTCGGTCTCCAGGAGTTCATTGCGCTGCTGGTAGATGACCTTGCGCTGGTCGTTGGCGACGTCGTCGTATTCGAGCAGTTGCTTGCGGATGTCGAAGTTGCGCTGCTCCACCTTGCGCTGCGCCGATTCCAGGGAGCGGTTGACCATGGCGTGCTCGATGGCCTCGCCCTCGGGCATCTTCAGCTTGTCCATGATCATCTTCAGGCGCTCGCCGCCGAAGATGCGCAGCAGCGGGTCCTCCAGCGACAGGTAGAAGCGCGAGGAGCCGGGATCGCCCTGGCGGCCGGAACGGCCGCGCAACTGGTTGTCCACCCGGCGCGACTCGTGCCGCTCGGTGCCGATGATGTGCAGGCCGCCGGCGTCGATGACCGTCTGGTGGCGCGGCGCCCAGTCCGCCTTGAGCGCGGCGATGCGGGCGGCCTTGTCTTCGGCGCTGAGGCTGTCGTCCGCCTGGATGGCGTCGATCTCCTTGGCGATGCTGCCGCCCAGGACGATGTCGGTGCCGCGGCCGGCCATGTTGGTGGCGATGGTGATGGCGCCGGGCAGGCCCGCCTGGGCCACCACTTCCGCCTCGCTGGCGTGCTGCTTGGCGTTGAGCACCTGGTGCGGCAGGCCGGCTTTCTTGAGCATGCCGGAGAGGAATTCGTTGACCTCGATCGAGGTGGTGCCTACCAGCACCGGCTGGCCACGCTGGTGGCAGTCCTTGATGTCCTCGATCACCGCCTGCCATTTCTCGGCGGCGGTGCGGTACACGAGGTCGTTCATGTCCTTGCGGATCATCGGCCGGTTGGTGGGGATGATCACCGTCTCCAGGCCGTAGATGCTCTGGAACTCGAAGGCCTCGGTGTCGGCTGTGCCGGTCATGCCGGCGAGTTTGCCGTACATGCGGAAATAGTTCTGGAAGGTGATCGAGGCCAGGGTCTGGTTCTCGCGCTGGATGGGTACGCCTTCCTTGGCCTCCACCGCCTGGTGCAGGCCCTCCGACCAGCGCCGGCCCTGCATCAGGCGGCCGGTGAATTCGTCGACGATGATGACCTCGTTGTTCTGCACCACGTAATGCTGGTCCTTGTGGTACAGCACGTGGGCGCGCAGGGCGGCATAGACGTGGTGCATCAGGGTGATGTTGCCGGCCTCGTACAGGCTGGCGCCGGGGGCGAGCAGGCCCATCTCGGTGAGGATGCGTTCCACCTTCTCGTGCCCGGCCTCGGACAGCAGCACGGTGTGCGCCTTCTCGTCCACCCAGTAGTCGCCCTCGGGCTCGGGCTCGCCCGACTTGGGCTCGCTCTGCTGGCGGGTGAGGTGGGGCGGCACCTGGTTGATCTGCTGGTACATGGCGATGTTGTCATCGGCCTGGCCGGAGATGATCAGCGGCGTGCGCGCTTCGTCGATGAGGATGGAGTCCACCTCGTCGACGATGGCATAGTTGAGCGGTCGCTGCACACGCTGCGAGGGGTGCAGCACCATGTTGTCGCGCAGGTAGTCGAAACCGTATTCGTTGTTGGTGCCGTAGGTGATGTCCGCGGTATACGCGGCCTGCTTTTCCTCGGCCGGCTGCTGCGACAGGATCACCCCGACGCTCATGCCGAGGTAGTTGTATATCTTGCCCATCCAGGCCGCGTCGCGGCTGGCGAGGTAGTCGTTGACGGTGACCACGTGCACGCCCTTGCCAGGCAGGGCGTTGAGGTAGACCGCCAGGGTGGCCATCAGGGTCTTGCCCTCGCCGGTGCGCATCTCGGCGATCTTGCCCTGGTGCAGCGCCAGGGCGCCGATCATCTGCACGTCGTAATGGCGCATGCCCAGCACCCGGCGCGAGGCCTCGCGTACCGTGGCGAAGGCCTCGGGCAGGATCTGGTCGAGCGTCTCGCCTTTTTCCAGGCGGGTGCGGAATTCGGCGGTCTTGCCGCGCAGGGCTTCTTCGGAGAGTGCCTCGAATCCGGCTTCGAGGCCATTGATGCGGGCGACGGTGGAACGGTATTGCTTGAGCAGGCGGTCGTTGCGACTGCCGAACAGCTTCTTGAACAGATTGGGTAGCATGGGCGGAGGACTAGGGAGTGGATACGGTCGGACCGTGGTGACCGCGAGCGGTTCCGGCCGGACTTGTCAAGACAGGATGGCGCGAATGGTACCATAGCCGGATTGCGCCGCCGTGTGTCGGCGCGGCCGCGCCGACGGGCATCGAGGAGGATTCATGGCAAGAAGTGGCCCGCTGGCGCGTCTGGATTCACTGCTACGCCGGGAGCCGGCGTTCGCCGGGTTGTGGAGCGAGGCGGAGCGCCTGGCCGGGCTCAACCGTCGCCTTGCCCGCGCCCTGCCGCCGGCGCTGGCCCGGCAGTGCCGGGTGGCGGCGCTGGTCGGCGGGGTCGCCGAGCTGCACTGCGCCAATGGCAGCGTCGCCGCGCGCCTGCGCAGCCAGGCCCGGGGTCTCGCCGCGGCCTTGTCGACGCCGCGCCAGGGGGTCGATTCGATCCGGGTGCGAGTGCGCGCCGACTGGGGCCGCGTCGCCCGTCCGCCCAAGGCCGGCATCGGCGGCGGCGGCCTGGCGGCGTGGCGTGAACTCGATGCGCGCCTGCCGGAGGGGGGGCTCAAGGCAGCGGTGGAAAACCTGCTCCGCCACCAGCGGCGCGCCTGAAGGGGCGGTCTCCCGCCACTGCGCCTCAGGTCGTACAATCGCCGCATGATTCCCAGCGACAACATCTTCCTGATCGGCCTGATGGGCGCGGGCAAGACCACCATCGGTCGTCTGCTCGCCAGGCATCGCGGCCTGGAGTTCATCGATTCCGATCACGCCATCGAGGCCTGCTGCGGCGTATCCATTCCCACCATCTTCGAGATCGAGGGCGAGGCCGGCTTCAGGAAGCGCGAGTCGGCCAAGATCGACGAACTTACCCGCCGCCACGGTGTGGTGCTGGCCACCGGCGGCGGTGCCGTGCTCGATCCGGCCAACCGCGAAAACCTGCGCAGCCGGGGCACGGTGGTCTATCTGCGCGCCCATCCCCAGGAGCTGTTCCAGCGTACCCGCCACGACCGCAACCGGCCGCTGTTGCAGACCGAAGACCCGCTCGCCCGCCTGCAGGCGCTGTATGCCCAGCGCCATCCGCTCTATCTGGAGACTGCGGACATCGTCCTCGACACCGGTCGCCAGAGCGTGCATTGCCTGGTACGCAAGCTGGAAGGTGCGCTGGACCAGAGCCTGCCCGCCGAACCGGCTTGAAGCCGGGTTGAGCGCTCATTCCTGCGGGCTCCGCATCGAGCCCTCCACCAGTGCGTATTCATACAGCCTGCAATCGAGGGCGCCGTTGTAGAGTGGTGTGCGCCGCCGTGCCTTGAGGCCGATGTGCTTTGGAAACTCGGGGTCGGCGGACAGGAAGCAGGCGGTCCAGCCGGTGAAGCGTTGCTTGAGTGTGTCGCCCAGCAATCGGTAGAAGTCCCGCTCGGCCTCCAGGCGCACGCCATAGGGCGGGTTGCTGACGAGGATGCCGGCGGGTTCGGGCGGATACAGGTCAAGCACGTCGGCCTGGTCGGTGGCGACGCAGTCGAGCACGCCGGCGGCCTTGAGGTTGATGCGGGTGGCGCGCACCATGGCCGGGTCGATGTCACAGCCGTAGATGGGCAGTGGCGTGGCCGGCCGGCGCGCGGCCTCGGCGTCCTTGCGCAGGCGGGTCCAGGCGATGCGGTCGAAGTCGGCCAGGCGTTCGAAGGCGAAATGGCGCTTGAGCCCCGGGGCGATGTCGAGTGCCAACATCGCGGCCTCGGAGAGCAGCGTGCCGCCGCCCATCATGGGGTCGAGCAGGGGAATTTCCGGGTTCCAGCCGGCGAGGATCAGGAGTCCGGCGGCGAGGTTTTCGTTGAGTGGCGCCGCGGCCGGCTCCAGGCGGTGGCCACGACGGTTGAGGGGGGCGCCGGACAGGTCGATGTAGAGCTGATACTGGTCGCGTTCGAGATAGGCGAGGACGGGTACGTCGGGCTCGCGCGCATCGACGTCGGGGCGGGCCTCGCACTCCTGGCGGAAGCGGTCGCAGATCGCGTCCTTGATTTTCAAGGTGGTGAAATTCAGGCTCTTGAGCGGACTCTGGTGCGCCACCGTGCGCACCGCGATGCTCCGGTCGAGTGCAAACCAGCGTGGCCAGGGCAGGGCCAGCGCGGCGCGATAGAGGTCGTCCTCGTCGCGGTAGCGACCGTGGCCGACCCGCCACAACACCCGGATGGCGAGCCGGCTCCACAGGTTGATCCGCCAGGCCAGTTCGCGTTCGCCACGAAAACCCACGCCGCCGTGACCGGGTTCGATGGCCTCCGCGCCCAGCCCGGCGAGTTCGTTCGCCAGCAGCGGCTCCAGCCCGCGCGGGCAGGGCGCGAAATATTCCAGGCTCGCCGCGGGCGCCTTCCGGGGGGGGCGGCGAACATCGCTGGCGGCCGGCTCTGGCCGGGCTCGCCGCCGCTCGCGACCGCCGGGCTCGCGGCCTTCGGCGGGCGAACCCGGCCCGGTCTTATGCGGTCGCCGGGGGGTAGCGCGGGCGGTTGCCTCGCCCGCAGCACCGGCCTCCGGCGTTTTTTGCCGTGCTGGCGCGGCTTCGGTCCGGACGCGGCTGCGCTGCAACGGGCTCCAGCGCAAGGGCCGCTTGTCGCGACCGCCGCGTTCGGCCTCGCCGGCTTCGCCCGGGGCTGGCTCGCCGGCGCTCCGCTCTTTCAGGCGAATGGTTTTTCGAGTAGGTTTGTCGGATGTCGAGGACACAAGAATTCTTTCGCAAGCTCAGGCCCAGCCCGTTCACCCTGGCGTTGATCGGGCTGATCGTCTATTTCTGGTTCCGGCCGCCGGCCTGGGTGGAAAAGCGCGCCGAACCGGCGCCGGCGATGGCCGAATTGCAGGCCCTGCGCGGCAAGGTGGTGCTGGTCAACTTCTGGGCCACCTGGTGCCCGCATTGCCGTCACGAGATGCCCGCCAAGCAGGCATTCTATAAGGATTACCAGGCTCAGGGGTTCGAGATCCTCGCCTGGAGTGTCGATGAGACCCAGGCCGAGGTGGATGCATTCATGCGCGCCAAGGGCTATGACTTCCCCGCCCGGCTCGCGCCCCCCGGCGCGCAGAGCGCATTCGGGGTCACCCGCCTGCCCACTTCGTTCATCGTCGATCGCGACGGGGTCGTCCGTCACCGTATTGCCGGCCAGGTGCATTACCCTCGCCTGGAGTCCCTGGTCGGGCCCCTGCTTGCGCCATGAGTCACCGACTGGGCGAATTCGAACTGATCGAGCGTTATTGCAGCCGCCCGTCGCCGGGTGCGCTGCTCGGCATCGGCGACGATGCCGCCCTGCTGCAACCCGCCCCTGGCCAGGTGCTGGCGGTGTCGAGTGACATGCTGGTGGCGGGACGGCATTTCTTCGCCGACGTGGCACCGGACCGGCTGGGTCACAAGGCGCTGGCGGTGAATCTGTCCGATCTCGCGGCGATGGGTGCGACTCCGCGCTGGGCCGTGCTCGCCTTTGCCCTGCCCGAGGCCGAGCCCGCCTGGCTGGAAGGGCTGATGGCCGGATTCTTCGCGCTGGCCGGGCGGCATGGCGTGGATCTGGTGGGCGGCGACACCACGCGCGGGCCGCTCAACCTGTGTGTCACCGTGCTTGGCGAGGTGCCCGCCGGCCAGGCGCTGCGTCGCGATGCCGCCCGGGCCGGGGATGAGCTCTGGGTCTCGGGTACCCTCGGTGGCGCCGCCCTGGCCCTGCGCCATGCCCTGGGTGAGGTTGCGCTGGATCCCGCCACGGCGGCGCGGACCCGGCTGTGCCTGGAGCTGCCCGAGCCCCGCATCGCACTCGGTCTGGCCTTGCGCGGCCTGGCGCATGCCGCGATCGACATTTCCGACGGGCTGGCGGCGGATCTGGGCCACATCCTCACCCGTTCCGGTCTCGGCGCGACCCTGCAATGGTCCTGCCTGCCACTGGAGCCGGCGCTGCATGGTCTCGATGCCGCCCTCGCATTGCGCTGTGGTCTGGCCGGCGGGGACGACTACGAGCTTTGTTTCACCGCGCCCGCGGCGCAACGCGCTGCCATCACCTCGCTTGGCGAGCGGCTGGGCCTGCCGCTCACCCGTATCGGCCGCATCGAGGCCAAGCCGGGCCTGCGCCTGATTGACGCCGAGGGTCGTGTCATGTCCTTGCCGGCGCGCGGGTTCGACCATTTCGCCAGCGCGTCATGAAACCGCCGGATCCGGACGCCGATCTCGTTGCACGCAGCCGCGCCGCGCTCTGGCACCCATGCACCCAGATGACGCACCTCGAAACCACGCCGCCGCTGGCGATTGCGCGCGGTGAGGGGCCCTGGCTGATCGACACCCAGGGCCGGCGCTATCTGGACGCCATTTCATCCTGGTGGGTGAACCTGTTCGGCCACGCCCATCCAGCCATCAACGCCGCCCTCATCGACCAGCTCGGCAGGATCGAGCACGTCATCCTCGCCGGCTGCACCCATGCCCCGGTGGTCAAGCTGTCCGAGCGCCTGGCGCGGCTCACTGGCCTGGGGCATGCCTTTTACGGCTCGGACGGCGCATCGGCGGTCGAGATCGCGCTGAAGATGAGCTTTCATTACTGGCGCAACGTCGGCCGCCCGGAAAAGACCGAGTTCGTCAGCCTCGCCCATGGCTACCACGGCGAGACCCTGGGCGCCTTGTCGGTCACCGACGTGGCCCTGTTCAAGGACATTTACCGGCCCTTGCTGCGCATCAGCCGCCAGGTCGAAAGCCCGGATTGGAGAGGTGCCAGACCGGGCGAGACGGCCGAACAATGTGCCCTGCGCGCGGCGGCCGCGCTGGAAGCCGATCTTGCTGAGCACGGCGAACGCACCGCCGCGCTCATCCTCGAACCGCTGGTGCAGGGCGCGGCCGGCATGGCCATGTACCACCCGGTGTACCTCAGCCGGGCGCGCGAACTGTGCGACCGCCACGAAGTGCACCTCATCGTCGACGAAATCGCCATGGGCTTCGGCCGCACCGGAACCCTGTTCGCCGCTGAACAGGCCAATGTGCGCGGCGACTTCGTGTGCCTGTCCAAGGGGCTCACCGGCGGCTATCTGCCGCTGTCTGCCGTGCTCACCACGGACACGGTCTATGCCGCGTTCCTGGACGACGCCACGGCACGGGGCTTTTTGCATTCGCATTCTTACACCGGCAACCCGCTCGCCTGCCGCGCCGCCCTGGCGGTGCTCGATCTGTTCGAACAGACCGACGTGCTGGCCCGGAACCGCGACAAGGCCGCCCGCTTCAAGCCCATCTTCGCCGAACTCGCGGCCCATCCGCGGGTGCGCCATTTCCGCACGCTGGGCATGATCTGGGCCTTCGACGTGGCCGACGCGGGGCCCGGTTTCGGGCTTGATTTCCACCGCCGGGCGCTGCAACGCGGCGTATTCATGCGTCCCATCGGCGCCAGTGTGTACTGGATGCCGCCCTATGTCGTGGAAGAGGCTGAAATGCGCCTCATCGCCGAAACCTGTCTGGAATGCTTGGGATAGGCCGGGCCCAGGCACGCGGCCGTGTGCCTGGGCGGCTGTCTATGGATCGGGTGGGGATGGGGTCAGGCCGCCGGGGCGCATTCCGGGTCGGTCCATTCCAGCTCGATCGCGGCGGCCAGGGCTGCGAGTCGGGCGAGCACCCCGTAGGTGTAGAAGCGGTTCACCGGGGCGTCGGGACGAGCGCTGGCGTCGGCGTAGCTGCCGACCTCGTCGAATGCGAGCGGAACGAAATGCATGCCCGGCGCATTGAGGTTCTCGTCGGCGC
>CAZOZD010000050.1:0-11036 GCA_964584195.1 uncultured Burkholderiales bacterium | reverse complement strand
CCCGTTGGGGGAGGGGACACACGTTATGGGGCGAATGAGCAATCTGGATTCAATGCACTGATTCATTTTCATGCGCAAAGGGATCAAGGCTATCAGAGCATGACTTCGCCGTGCCACCCCAGGGGCGAGAGCCCCTTGGCCAGGGCGCCCTCGCGCAATACGTCGAGAAACTCGGCCGGGCCGGCCGCGTACAGGTCGAACCGGGAAAACTCGGCAAACTCGCCCAGCACCCGCGCCACCTGCGCCGCCACGTCGTCGTCACCTTGGAGCGGGTGATACTGGAAGTTGTCCAGGGCATCGGCCCAGGAGCGGCACAGGTTGTCGCGATAATGGCCAAGTTCGGCCGCAATCCAATACAGATGCATGCTCTCCGCCACCTCCAGCGACATGGCGTGCTGGATCAGGCTCTGGATGGGGGCAAAGCCCTCCTCCCAGGCGACGAAGATGGCCGGCCGACGCGAGTCCAGCTTGAACACGTTGCGTCCATGCGGGCCCACCACACGCACGCTGTCCTCCTTGCGCAAGTCCTCGTAGACGTGCCGGGTGAAAGGCTGGTTGTCGCGCCGGATGTGAAAGCTGAGCTGGCGATCCTCGCAGGGACAGTTGGCGATGAAATATTCAGCCGCGTGGCCGGCCACCTCCAGGGTGACCGACTGGCCGGCGAGGAAACGCAGGCGCTGGCTGCGCGGCGTGGTCAGGTTGAGGATGCGCATGCCCTCGCCGACCGCTTCCAGGCCACGCACCCGGGTCGTGATGTGTTGCTCGGGAATGTCCTCGGCGCCCATTACCGCCGCCTCGATGACCAGATCGCTCACCGCCGTGCAGGAGCACATCAGGAATGCACCGCCGGACTTGTCCGCCTCGCTGAACACGAAATCATGCGGATGCACCTTCTTCACCTGGCCGGACACCAGGCGCGCCCGGCATTCACCACAGTTGCCGTTGCTGCATCCGTAGTTGAGCGGCACGCCGGCACGCAGTGCGGCCTCCAGCAGGGTGTCATTGCCCTCGACGAAGAATTCGTGCCCGGAAGGTTCGACCCGCACATGCGCCGACATCACCCGCATCACGCTTTCCTCGGCGAGCAGGGCGCGGCAGCGCTCGGCTTCCTTGGGCGCATCGTCGACCTGGCGGCGCAACTGGCGACGCAGCTCGATCAGGCGGGTCGAATCCGCGCCCTCCTCCGCGAGTTCGGCCAAGCGTGCGTCGACCCAGTGCATGATCTGGTCGTAATGGATGAGCATGGACTTGGCCGAAGCGAATTCGCGCCCCAGCTCGTACAGGCGCTCGGCCAGCACCTCCTTGTCCGGCAACACCCGCTCCATGATGCGCTTGCCGAAGGCCTTGGCCTTGATCTCCTCCACCCGCCGGTATTCGCCGTCGTCCTCCCAGCGCACCTCGGGAAAGACCCGCAGCAACTCGTCCAGCTCGACCTTGCCATCCTGGGTGGTGATCTCGCCGTTCTTGATCTTCTGCTGCAACTGGCCACGTGAGCAGCCGACAAGCCGCGATACACGGGAAAGAGGGA
The DNA here is from genome assembly GCA_964584195.1 of uncultured Burkholderiales bacterium. Lineage (GTDB taxonomy): Bacteria > Pseudomonadota > Gammaproteobacteria > Burkholderiales > Thiobacillaceae > CAZOZD01. The sequence continues at coordinate 9,508 of CAZOZD010000050.1, read as the reverse complement.
TGCAATGCGACATGGTGCCTGCCTCGGACGAGTGACAGGGGCATGCTAGCCCAAAGCAGCGTGCATGAGTAGACGCCGGCCGCGCCGTCGGGGTAGGCTGCCCCCATGCCGCGCATCCTCGACCGCCAGCCCGATCCCGCTGCCCTCACCCGCCTGATTGAATCGGGATTGTCGCCCCTCTTGGCCCGCCTCTATGCCGCGCGCGGCGTGGACAGCCCGGAGCAACTCCCCGACCGCCTCGACCAGCTCGCCGACTGGCGCCGGCTGGCTCAGATCGAGGCCGCAGCGGCACGTCTGGCCGACGCCATCGCCACCGGCGAGCGCATCCTGGTGCTGGCCGATTACGATGCCGACGGCGCCACCGCCTGCGCGGTTGCAGTGCGCGGCCTCGCCGCCCTGGGCGGAACGGTGGACTACCTGGTGCCCAACCGTTTCGAATACGGTTACGGGCTCAGCCCCGAGATCGTGCGCCTGGCCGCCGAACGCCGGCCCGGCCTCATCCTCACCGTCGACAATGGGGTCGCCGCCGTGACGGGCGTGGCGGAGGCGCACCGGCTCGGCATCGAGGTGCTGGTCACCGACCACCACTTGCCCGGCCGGGAGCGGCCGGCCTGCATCATCGTCAATCCCAACCTGCCCGAATGCGGTTTCCCCAGCAAGCACCTCGCCGGCGTGGGGGTGATGTTCTACCTCCTCATCGCCACCCGCGCCGAGCAACGCCGGCGCGGCCTCTGGCGCGAGGGCGGCGAGCCGGCGCTGGCGGATCTTCTGGAACTGGTGGCGCTCGGCACGGTGGCCGACGTGGTGCGTCTGGACGCCAACAACCGGCTGCTGGTCGGCCAGGGTCTGGCGCGCATCCGCCGCGGCCCAAAGAATCCTGGCATCGCCGCACTGTTCGCTGCCGCCGGCCGCGACCCGGCACGCGCCGGCGTCGACGACCTCGGCTTCGCACTCGGCCCGCGCCTCAACGCCGCCGGCCGCCTGGCCGACATGCATCTCGGCATTGCCTGTCTGCTCGCCGACTCGCTCGATGCGGCGCGCCCCCTGGCGGCGGAACTCGACCGCCTCAACCGCGAGCGGCGCGAGATCGAGGCCGACATGCAGGCTCAGGCCCAGGTCTGGCTGGAATCGGTCGAAGTTTGCGAGGGGTTCAGCCTCACCCTGTACGACCCGGCCTGGCACCCCGGCGTGGTCGGCCTGCTCGCCTCGCGCCTGAAGGAGGCCCACCATCGCCCCACCCTGGTGTTTGCTCGTGCCGATGAGGGACTCGTGCGCGGCTCCGGCCGCTCCATCCGCGGCCTGCACCTGCGCGACGCGCTCGACGCCATCGACAAGCGCGAACCCGGCCTGATCCGGCAATTCGGCGGCCACGCCATGGCCGCCGGCCTCACCGTGCGCGAAACCGACCTGGCCCGCCTGGCCGCCGCATTCGAGGCGGTGGCGCGGGAACAGCTCAGCCCCGCCGACCTGGAACGCGAGATCGTCACCGACGGCGAGCTCGCCGCGCACGAATTCGGGCTCGACAACGCCATCGCCCTGCGCGACGCGGTATGGGGCCAGGGCTTCCCGGCGCCGCTGTTTCGCGGCGCGTTCACGGTGAAGTCGCAACAGCCGGTGGCCGAGCGTCACCGCCGCCTGCAACTTACCGGCCGAGACTGGCCGGCGCGCGCCATGCTGTTCAACCAGGCCGAACCGCTGCCGCCCCGCATCGAAGCGGTGTACCGGCTCGATCTGGACGAATGGAACGGCCGCCGCGAGCTTCGCCTGATCGTCGAACACTGGCAGGCGACCTGAACCCGATCCTGATTTGCGGGTGTTACACTGAACCCGATTCCACCCCGCGACCGCCACGCCCACCCCTGAATACGCACCCCTGCGCGAATCTGCTCGCCATACGGCCCGCCATCATCGCGTGCCCTAATGACAATTCTGGGTTGAACCCAATCGGGTTCTTTCACGTTAAAAACCGCAATTGGAACGTGCGCGAAGCGCACGTTCACCCTCACCCGCCGCTTCGCGTCGGCCTCTCCCAATGGGAGAGGCAATCATCAACCCTCCCCCAATGGGAGCACCCATTCGGGCATAAAGGGGTAGGCTGAAGGTGCCAGGCAAAGCCTGGCTTGGACTTCGCTCCTGTATTGGCATTTCAACTGCGTTTTCAGAATGACCCGGGCTTACCCCCGGATCGTTCACCGCCAGAAAGGAAACGGCCATCGAGCCCGCCCCCTTCTCCCTGTTAAGATTACGGGTTTTGAAGCCATTCCTCGCGCCCCGCCATGTTTTCCAACCGTTCCAGCATCGCCGCCGCACTCGCCAGCTACCGCATCGAAGGCCACATGCTCTGCTACAACAGCTTCATGCCCAAGCTGTACAACTGGTGCCTGTCGCTCGGCTTCACGCCGGGCAAGATCATGCCCTCGCGGGCATTCTGCTCGGATGAGAGCCAGGGTTTCCCAATCATCCTGATGGCCAAGCATTTCGGCGCATTTCCGTTCAATCACGGCCGCGTCGGCGGCATCGTATCGATCGACCGGCACGCGCCCCATGCCGATCACGGCAAGGATCTGTTGCTGGTGCAGGCCAGCCATGTCGGCTATGACGCGGAAAGCGGCGAATTCGGCGTATATCGCCGCCTGCACACCGAGCACGATCACAACAGCTGCGCCTGCGGCAAGATCGGCCGCATCCTCGAACGCTATACCAGTGAATACGCCTATGCCCGGGAAAACATCCGCCTGATCCGCCACGGCGGCGAACCGGCGGTGCTGATCGACTACCTGCTGATCGCGCACCCCTACCGCCAGGGGCTGTTCCTGATCTTCGAAAACCTGGTCGAGGGCGCTGGCCCCGAACTGCCACGGCCGCTGGCCACGCGCAGCACCGGCCATGTTTTCCACGCCGCGCGGAGCCTGATCGAACGCCTGGGCGAGGATGCCTGGCCGCATGAAGGCAGCCAGCCGATCGGCAGCCGCCTGCTGGCGGAAGACTTCTATTACCAGCGCGAAGGTACCCGTGAAGACCCCTTCCAGGACCAGCTCGAACACAACCTGCTCGCCCCCATGCCCTGGATCGTGACTTCACCGCATCCGCTGCTCACCGCGGCCTGCGCCAACACCCTGGCCGAATTCGAACGCACCTACCGCAGCCTGGTGCAATCGGCGGCCATGCGCGGCAAGAACCTGCTGTTCGTCGGAGGGCTCAACATCGACATTTCGCCTTCGCCGGGCGAGGAATTCCCGCTCACCAAGTTCGTGCCCTGGGCCGCCTATCTGCAACGCGCCGATGGCGAACGCGAGGTGCTGGAACAGGACGAACTGCTGGAGCGGCTGGGCATGGCCTCCAGTATCAACGACTCCCAGCTCGACCTCGAACAGGCCATCCGGGCCATGGCCAGCAAGCGCGAAGTGAGCGTGCGCCTGTAATCGCCCCATCCCGGCCACCCGGCCGGGGTCACTCATCTTCCTTCGCCGCCACGGTGCCCACGCCGCCCGGCCGCCATTCCACGCCGTGCCGTCTGAGATGCTCGCGGATCAGCTGGCGCACCACCTGAGAGGGCGTCACGTCCTGCTCGGCACACAAACGCTCGAAGGCCCGTTTCTTGGCCGGATCGAGCAGCACGGTCAAACGCGCGGTCTTTTGCTCCATCTCCATCTCCTGTGATTGGCTCGCCATGCGGGGCATCCAGCCCTCATTTTGCATGAATCAAATTACCATTGTATTATCATATGATGATGATATGGTAGTAATCATAACTCGTTTGGATGCGCCTCAATCGCGTCCGGTTTCATGGTTCGGAGTTCTTCCAAGGGGTACCCGGCATGATCGCCCTGATCGAGGCCAAGCGCGCCGGCCTGTACGCACGCGAACACTGGCTGCCCAACCTGCTCGCCGGCCTCACCGTCGGCATCGTCGCGCTGCCGCTGGCCATGGCCTTTGCCATCGCCAGCGGCGCGCGGCCCGAACAGGGGCTGTACACCGCCATCATCGCCGGGGGCCTCGTCACCCTGCTGGGCGGCAGCCGGGTGCAGATCGCCGGCCCCACCGGGGCGTTCATCGCCATCCTCTCGGTCATCACCGCCAAATACGGTATCGCGGGCTTGCAGGTCGCCACCCTGATGGCCGGCGTGATCCTGCTGCTGATGGGCCTGGCGCGCATGGGCGGAGTGATCAAGTTCATTCCCGCGCCGGTGATCGTCGGCTTCACCGCCGGCATCGGGGTGCTGATCTTCGTCGGTCAGTGGCGCGATCTCCTCGGCCTGCCGGCGGTGGCCGGCGAGCATTTCCACGAGCGGCTGTGGCATCTGCTGGAGGTGTTGCCCGAGGCGCACGGCCCCACAATCGCCGTCGCCAGCCTGAGCCTGGCGCTGGTGCTGCTGGCGCCGCGCATCCGTTTCCTGGCCCGCATCCCCGGCCCGCTCCTGGCCCTGGTGGTCGCCACCACGGTGCAGGCGGCGCTGCACCCGGCCGGGGTGGCCACCATCGGCAGCGCATTCGGCGGCATCCCATCCGGCCTGCCGGCCCCCGCCCTGCCCCAGCTCACACTCAGCCAGGTGGTGAGCCTGATCGGGCCGGCATTCACCATCGCCATGCTGGGCGCCATCGAATCGCTGCTCTCGGCGGTGGTGGCCGACGGCATGGCCGGCACCCGGCACGATTCCAACCAGGAACTGATCGGCCAGGGCATCGCCAACATCGTCGCGCCACTGTTCGCCGGTTTTGCAGCCACCGGCGCCATCGCCCGCACCGCCACCAACATCCGCAACGGCGCCAACAGCCCGCTGGCCGGGATCGCCCATGTGCTGACCCTGGTGGCGGTGCTCCTGCTGCTGGCGCCGCTGGCGGCGCACATCCCGCTCGCGGCGCTGGCGGCAATCCTGTTCGTGGTGGCCTGGAACATGAGCGAGGCCGGCCATTTCGCCTACATCCTGCGCCGGGCGCCGCGGGCCGACCGTGCCATCCTGGTCATCACCTTCATGCTCACCGTGTTCGCCGACCTGGTGGTGGCGGTGAACGTCGGGGTGATCCTGGCCATCCTCCACTTCCTGCGCCGCATGGCCGAAACCGTGGAGACCCGCGCCGTCGACGCGCAAAGCCTGCGCGCCGAGCTGGCCGACCAGGGCATCGAATCGCTACCCGAAGGCACCCTGGTTTATGAAATCGCCGGGCCGATGTTCTTCGGCGCGGTGGAGAACTTCGAACGTGCCCTGCTCCAGACCCATACCGACCCGCGCCGCCTGGTGATCCGCCTGCGCCGGGTGCCGTTCATCGACTTCACCGGCATCCAGACCCTGGAGGAAGTGATGGCCAAGCTACGCCGGCGCGGCGTGGCGGTGGTGCTGTGCGAGGCCAATCCCAGGGTGCACGGCAAGCTGCGCAAGGCCGGCGTGCTCGCCCCGGATCGGACAGATGAGTATCGGCCGAACCTGGCCGAGGCCCTGCGCGCGGACTGAGCCCTGGCCGCGCGGCGGCGCGCTCAGCCCCCGGCCGGACGCGGGCACCGCTTCAACAGCATGCGCAATGCCCAGGCCGCACCCAGGGCGGCCAGGCCATGCTTGAGGGTATGGCCGGAAAACATGCCCCCGCTCCATTCCAGCACCGCGCTGTCCAGCGATTCGGCGCCCAGGGCAAGGCCATGACAGAGCAACACCAGCAACACGTCGCCACCCCGGCTATAGCGTGCCGGAGCCCGCCAGAGCAGGATCAGGAGCAGCAGCACCGGCCAGAACTGGACATAGGCCCAGGCGCGCAGATCGCCCCCGCCAAGACGGGCCCCGGCATACCAGTAGAGCACCGCGGCCACGCCCAGCAGCAGCAGGACGGGCAATGCAAACCAGCCCAGGCGGGGGTGGATGCGCTCGCCCAGATGGATGGCCAGCCAAGCCATGAACACCACGCTCATGGCCAGCCGGTCCAGCATCAGGCCGTGGTCGTCCGGAGCCAGGTGATACCCGGCCGAAGCCGGCCCCAGCAGGACGAGGCCGAAAAAGAACACCCACCAGGCGCGCCGCTCGCGCCCGTCCAGGAACGCCGCGTGCCGACCGGCACGCAGGCGGGCCAGACCAAGCAGCCCCACCAGGCTGAAGAGCAGGTTGGAAACCACGTCGGCGAAGTTCGGAATCCCCAGCCAGGCGCGCCGGTCGGCGAATGCATGGTATTCCGGCCATTGCGGCACGGGCGGAATCCAGACCGCCACGCCGATCGCGACGACCAGGCTCAGGCCGGCCAGCCCCCAGGCCAGGCGCGCAAGCGGCGCGGCGACCCCCTCCATCTCGCCGGGCATGGCCTCAGAAGGCCAGGAGGACCACCACCACCGCCGCCACCGTGGCCCAGCCCAGGCCATCGACATAGCGATGCAGCAGCGCTTCCATGCGGGCCCCGCCCCAACGCATGAGCCCCGCCACCAGGTAGAAACGGGCACCGCGCCCGAGGATGGAGGCCAGCACGAAAGGCAGCATGGCCATCGACAACACCCCGGCAGCGATGGTGAACGCCTTGTAGGGGATGGGCGAGAAGCCGGCCACCAGCACTGCCCAGAACCCATAGCGCTCGAACCACTGCACCGCCATCTGGTAGCCGTTCCAGTAGCGCGGATGTTGCTCAAGCCAGGGCTGGATCAGATCGAACGCGAACAGGCCGATGAAATAGCCCAGCACCCCGCCCGCGACCGAGGCCAGGGTGGTGATGAGCGCGAAACGCCAGGCCCGTTCAGGGCGGGCCAGCGCCATGGGGGCGAGCATCACGTCGGGCGGGATGGGAAAGAAGGACGACTCGGCGAAGGACAGCCCGCCCAGATACCAGGGCGCGCGCGGATGGCGCGACCAGTGCATGACGCGCCGATAGATGGGGGAAAAGAGTTTCAAATCCGTCTCCCGGCGAGGATCATTCCTTCGCCTCGGCGTGATGGAACACCTCCATCAGGCTCAAGCCGGTGAGTTCCTTCATCCCCCGCGCGATCCACCAGAACACCCCCACCATCATCAGCATCGATGGAATTGCGATCATCGGATAGCTCATCAGGGTCAGCCGGCCCAGCTCCTCGTTGAATGCCGGACTGCCGGCCGGGCTGGTGACGATCCAGGTGGCGAGGAAATAGTTCATCGCCGAGGAAAAGAAGAATGTGCCACCCACCAACAACGTGGCTTGACGCAGGCGGGCCTCGAACGCAGCCCGGGTGCCGCGCGTGTCGAGCGCCGCATCGACGCGGGCGGTGTCGATCAGGCTCGGGTTGTAGAACAGTGCGCGGATGAGCGGATAGCGGGTCAGGGTCGAGCCGATCACCACCAGACCGAGGATGCCCGGAATGGCGGCCTCCTTCACCGCCAGCTGCATGAGACCAATGCCGCCGGTGAGCAGCACGCTCACCAGACCCAACACGGCGAACAGGTTGACCTTGGCGCGGCGGACGAAGTCGATCCCGCCCCAGCCGAGCGGGAAGGCCAGCGCCACGATGAGGCCCCAGACCGGGCCGAGCGCAGACTCATCGCTGAACTTCATCAGGATGATGGACGGAATGACGATGGTCACCAGCAATTCGACCAGGGGATTGTTCTGCCGCGTCGCGGTCATGCCAGACGGCTCCAGGGTAAAGGCTGCAAACGAGGGGAGTTGGATCGGCCGGCGCCGTGTTGGTTCGTGCGCCCCGATCCGCAAGGCGGGCAAGCATAGCATCGGCGCGGGCCCAGGTCAGGTGCCCGGCACCGGCTGGACACGGATCACATGCCGTATTTCTTCAGCTTGCGCCACAGCGATACCCGATCGATGCCCAGCATGCGCGCCGCTTCGCTGCGATTGCCGCCGGCGAGCTTCAATGCGTGCAGGATGTGCTCGCGTTCCTGCGCTTCCAAAGTGGCTGGGCTCGCAGCCACCGCAGGGGTGAACACCCGCACCGTGAACCGGCCGAGATGATCGGGCAGATGCTCGGCCTCCAGGGTCTTGCCCTGGGCCAGGGCGACACCGCGCTCGATGAAGTTGGACAACTCGCGCACGTTGCCGGGGTAGTCGTACTCCATCAGTCGCTGCATGGCCTCGGTCGAGATTTCCTCCACCGGCCGGTCCATCATCACCGCGCACTTGCGCAACAGGTAATAGGCCAGCAAGGGCACATCCTCACGCCGCTCGCGCAAGGGCGGCAGTTCCAGGCTGACCACGTTGAGGCGGAAATACAGGTCGCTGCGCAACTGGCCAGCCTCCACCGCCTCGCGCAGATCGCGGTGGCTCGCGGCCAGTACCCGCACGTCGATGCGCACCGGCTCCACCGCGCCCACCCGCAACACTTCGCGCTCCTGCAACACGCGCAACAGCTTGACCTGCACCGAGGCCGGCAGCTCGACCAGCTCGTCGAGGAACAGGGTGCCGCCATTGGCGGCCTCGATCAGGCCGATCCGGCGCGACTGTGCCCCAGTGAATGCGCCCTTTTCGTGTCCGAACAATTCGCTTGCGGCCAGATCCTCGGACAATGCGCCGCAATTGAAGGCGATGAACGGCCCCTGCGCGCGCCGGCTGGACTGGTGAATGTAGCGCGCCAAAAGCTCCTTGCCCGTACCCGACTCGCCATGAATGACCACGCTGCTGTCGGTGGTGGCGACCCGGCGCGCAGTCTCCAGCAGGCGCTGCATGGCCAGGTCCTGGGTGATCAGGGTATGCGGGTTCTGCAACTGCTCGACGCGCTGGCGCAGCGCCTGGTTCTCGCGCTTGATGCGACGCAGTTCGAGGGCACCGCGCACCACCTCGCGCGCCTCGGCAAGCCGGAAAGGCTTGGCCAGATAATGGTAGGCGCCGGCCTTCATCGCCTCGACGGCGGAATCCAGCGCGGCATGGCCGGTGATCATGATCACCGGCAGATCCGGATCGCGCGCCACCACCTCGCGCAACACCGCCATGCCATCGATGCCGGGCATCTTCAGATCGGTCAGCACCAGGTCGAACGCACCCTGGCCGAGCGCGGCAAGCCCGCGCTCACCGTCCTTGCACGCGGTGACCCGGTACCCCTCGCGTTCGAGCACATGGCTCAGGTTGGCCAGCGCGATCGCCTCGTCATCGATCAACAGGATATGGGGGATGTGGGCTTCGCTCATCACGCCTCCATTTCGAGCGGCAACCAGATCGAAAACAGCGTCCCGCCCTCAGGCGGGCTCTTCAGCAGGATGCAGCCGTGATGCTCGCTGACGATCTCCTCCACCAGATACAAACCCAGCCCGGTTCCCTCGCCCGCCGTGCGGGTGGTGAAGAAGGGATCGAACACCTGTTCGCGAATCTCCGCCGGAATGCCCGGCCCATCGTCCCGGACATCGATACGCAAGCCCCGGCCCGACTCGCGCATGCAGGCTGGATTGCCTTCCAGCGGGCCCGACTCGGCCAGGCCTTCGTCCCACTGCATGACCTGGGCATCGACGTGAATGTGACGGGCGCCGGCGTCGGCGGCATTGCGGATCAGGTTGATGAACACCTGGCTCATGCGGTCGCGATCCACCTCGATCAGCACGTCGGCGGTCGCGCCGATGCAAAGGCT
>CAZOZD010000049.1:7020-11381 GCA_964584195.1 uncultured Burkholderiales bacterium | reverse complement strand
TGAGGGTGCCAGGCGGAGCCTGGCTTGGGTTTCCGCCATGTTTTGCGTTTCAACTAAGTTTTTAGGATGAATACTGATGCTGCGTCCTTCGGCCGCGCCCACCTGTGGGGTGAGCCCGCTACGCACCCGCTTGCGCATCCAACTGCTGTTTCTAGGATGATGAGCGCCGATATACCGCGCAGCGTCAGGGCAGCCAGAGGCTGAAGCAGGCGCCGCCTTTGTTCTCAAGGCGCAACTCGCCGCGCCGCTCGCCGTTGACGTGGGCACGGGCGATGGTCTGGGCGAAGAACAGGCCGAGGCCGGTGCCGCTGGCGCTGCGGCCGGGTCGGTGGCCCTGGTTTTCCAGGATATGGGAAGGGTAGCCCTCGCTGTCGTCACGGACATAGAAATTGAGTCCACCGGCCTGAGCTTCGACACCGACGACGATGCGCGCCCTGGCGAACCGCAGTGCGTTGTGCACGGCATTGAGCATGGCGATGTGGGCCAGATAGCGATCGAAGAATGCGAACGGCGGCGCCTTGCCGGTCTCCGCTTCAATCACCACACCATTCCTGGCCAGGCCCCGGCAATCGGCCACCAGTTCCTCGATCAGCTCGCTCGGGCTGTGCGCCTCGACGTTGAGCTGCAAGGCCTGCTGGCCGTTCTTGTACAGGGTGAGGATCTGCACCAGGCGTTCCATGATGGAACGGCAATCGAGACGCACCTGGATCAGGTCCGCCGCTGCCCCGGGGTGGCGGCTGCCGACCTCGTCGAGGGTGAAGGCCAACTCGCTGATCTGGTTCTTCAGTTCGTGGAACTCGGCCGCAGCCAGGGCGGCGAGGTCGAATTCGGCGGGTGTGTCATCCATGGATCATTCGCCTTTCGTGGCCGCGAATTTTTGCGACAGGTCGCGGAACAGGCCGATCACCTTGGCCACCTTGGGATGATCGGGCTTGCGCTGCTTGGCCCGGGTCAGATAGCGCCGGGCGAGATCGGCCTTGTCCGGGTCCCAGCCGGCCTGCTTGAGCAGGGTGAGGATGGCCTGGGCGGCGTTGAGCAGGATCTGCGGGTTGTTGGGCAGGTCGGTGGCGGCGCGGATGAGCAGGTCGACCGCACCGGCGAGATCGCCCTGGCGAGCCAGCGCGACCGCCTCGTTGTTGAGCGCCACGGCGGCGCGCACGCTGCTCTGCACCAGGGCCTCGCCCTCGTCGGGACGGCCCAGGTCGGCGAACAGGGCGCGCGTCTTGTTGATGATCTGTTCGTCCTCATGGTCATCATTGATCAGCCCGGTGAGCAGTGCCTTGCCCTCGTCCTCCTTGCCGGTACTGAGACAGGCCCGGGCGAGATCCAGGGTCAGGCCCTGCGAGGCTGCGAGGCCATGCTCCTGCCGTAGCCTGAGCGCATTCGTCACCGCACGCCCGGCTGCCTCGGGATTGCCGGCCCGGGTTTCCTTGAGGCCTTCCACCACCAGGGCCGTGAATTCGGCCTCGGGATTGTTGTGATACTGCTGGCGCAAGTCCCTGAGCGTGTTGCCGGCCTCCGCGAGCTTGCCTTGGTCCACCTGCACCCGGGCCAGCCGGCCGTGGTCCTCGGGGCTGCGCAGGATGGAATGGGTGCCCTTTTCCACCACGGTGCGAAAAGCCTGCTCGGCAACCTCGAGCTGGCCATTGGCGATGGCCAGCTCGCCCAGCACCTTTTGCCGCGACAGGGTGTTGGGTGAGCGGGCGGCGGCCCGTTGCAGGGTGGACTGAGCCCCGCCGGAGTCGCCGCGTGCCTCCTGCACCCGGGCGAGCAGGTCGAATGCGCTGAGGAAGTCGGGCGCAGCATCGGTGAGCGCGATGAGTTCCTGCTCCGCCTCCGCCAGCCGGCCACGCATGAACAGCGCGCGCGCCAGTCCCATGCGCGCCCAGGGCACCGGGCGCATGGCGATCACCTTTTCGTACAGCGCCTGGCCTTCGTCGAGGTGGCCGATGGCGAGTAACAGTTCCGTCTTGAGGCGGATGGCATCGATGGTGTAGTTGGGATGCGCGGCGAGGATGCGCTCGCACTGGGCGATGGCGGATTCGACCCGGCCTGCGTCCATCATGGAATACACCGGTGCGAATACCGCCTTCTTCTGCAGCACCCGGGTCAGCCGCTGCATCAGCACCTCGGCGGTGAAGGGCTTGATCAGATAGTCGTCGGGCGCAAGCTCAGCAGTGGACATCACCTTTTCGTAGGCACGCTCGGCGGTGACGATGAGGAATACCGTGGTCATCGGGATCAGCTTGCCGAGCCGCAGCTCTTCCAGAAGTTGCTGGCCATCGCGGCCATCACCCAGGTTGTAGTCGCACACGATGAGCTCGTAGGGCGATTCCGCCTGGCGGATGCGGCGTGCGGCCTCGAATGCGGTGCTGGCCATGTCGGTCCGGGTCACGCCAAAGTTGCTGAGCGTGGTGCGAATCGAGGTGCGCATGCCGGGGTGGTCGTCCACGACCAGCACATGCAGCTTGGTGAAATCGATTTCCATGGCGCTTGTCGAACCCGTTCCAGCAGGCTTTTATTCCCTGATTCCGCAATGATGCCGTAATCTTGGCGCCCTTGTGCGCATTTGTGCGTCCGCTCCCGATCACCATGGACATCGTACTGACCAGCCTCCGCCCCCCCCCGCCCGACGCGCTCGACTCGCCCATGCCGGGTCGGGCGCGGTGGCCGATGGGCCTGGCGGCGCCGTCGCGCGGCGGCCTGGCATTCACCCACTACGGCCTGCTCCGCTCGCGGGCCTGCCGCATGGAGGTCTTGTCCTCATGATCCTGGGCATCGGCGTCGACCTGGTGAAGGTGGCGCGCCTGACCGACATGCACGCCCGCCACGGTGGCCGTCTGGCCCGACGCCTGCTGGCGCCGGAAGAACTGGCGGACTACGTCGAGGCGCGCGACAAGGACCGCTTCCTCGCCAAGCGCTTTGCCGCCAAGGAAGCCTTGGCCAAGGCGCTCGGCACCGGGCTGCGTCACCCGGTTCAGCTGACCCGCATCCTGGTCGAGCACGACGCCCTCGGCCGGCCGGCACTGGGCTTCGAGCCGGAGCTGGCGCACTGGATCGAGCGCCGCGGCATCGCCCGGCTGCACCTGTCGATCAGTGACGAGGCCGAGCACGCCATCGCATTCGTCATCGCCGAAGGAGACCGACCATGAGCGGACATGGACATGTCAGCGCCAGCCATCGCCTGCCACTCGGCGCGCTGATGCTGGACATCGAGGGACAGTCGCTGAATGAAGCCGACCGCCGCCGCCTCACCCATCCCCTGGTCGGCGGCGTGATCCTGTTCGCCCGCAACTACGAATCGCCGGAACAACTCACCGCCCTGTGCGCCGAGATCCACGGCCTGCGCCACCCCCCCCTGCTCATCGCAGTCGATCATGAGGGCGGCCGGGTACAGCGCTTCCGCACCGGATTCACGCCCATCCCGCCGATGCGTGCACTGGGCGAGGTCTGGGACATGCAGCCTCAGCGCGCCCGCCGCCTGGCGCGCGATGCCGGTTATGTGCTGGGCGCGCAACTGCGCGCGGTGGGCATCGACTTCAGCTTCGCACCGGTGCTCGACCTGGACTGGGGGCGCAGCAGCGTGATCGGCAACCGCGCCTTCCATGCCGACCCTCGCGTGGTCGGCGAGCTCGCCCATGCGCTCGTGCTCGGTCTGCACGAGGCCGGCATGAACGCGGTCGGCAAGCATTTCCCCGGCCACGGCCACGTCGAGGCCGATTCCCACCTCGACGTGCCCGTCGACCCGCGTCCGCTCGCCGAGCTGCGCGCCGCCGATCTGCTTCCATTCCGCCACCTGATCGAACTGGGCCTGGCCGGGATCATGCCGGCACACGTCATCTACCCCGAGGTGGATGCGCAACCGGCAGGATTCTCGCGCCGCTGGCTGTCCGACATCCTGCGTGGCGAACTCGGCTTCGAAGGCATGATCTTCAGCGACGACCTCGCCATGGAAGGCGCCCGCGTCGCCGGCGGCGTGGTCGAGCGCGCCCGGGCCGCACTCATGGCCGGCTGCGACATGGCCCTGATCTGCAACCGCCCCGACCTCGCCGACGAGGCACTCGCCCGTCTGACCTGGCCGATCTCGCCGGTATCGCTGGTGCGCCTGGCGCGCATGCACGGCCGTCCGCACCCGCCCAACCGCGTCGCACTCAACGAAAGCCCGCGCTATCGCAATGCCGTGCATCACCTGGCCGGCATCGGCGAGGCCGACGCCGAACTCGCCCTGGGCAGCCCCGGCATCCCGCCGCATGAGCCCTCCTGACCCCGCCCAACTCTCGCTCGACACTGGCACCGAGCATGTCGGCCCCCACCTCGGCCATGGTGGCCACGGCCGGCACCTGATCGGTGCCCTCATACTG
>CAZOZD010000049.1:0-7010 GCA_964584195.1 uncultured Burkholderiales bacterium | reverse complement strand
TCGCCATCATCGAAGCGGTGGCGGGGGTCTGGTCGGGTTCTCTGGCGCTGATTTCGGACGCCGGCCACATGCTCACCGACTCCACCGCCCTGGGTCTCGCCGCGCTCGCCGCCTGGCTGGCACGCCGCCCCCCTTCGCCGCGCCACACCTATGGCCTGGTGCGCGTGGAAATCCTCGCCACCCTGCTCAACGGCCTGATCATGCTGGGACTGATCGCATTCATCGCCTGGGAGGCATTCACCCGGCTCCACCAGCCGCACCCGGTCGATGGCGGCATGGTCACCCTGGTCGCATTCATCGGCCTGCTGGTGAACATCCTCGTGGCCTGGCGCCTGAGCCGCGGCGAGCGCGACCTCAACACCCGCGCCGCCCTGCTGCACGTCATTGGCGACCTGCTCGGCTCGCTCGCCGCGATCATCGCCGGCGTGGTCATCCTGACCACCGGCTGGACGCCGATCGACCCCCTGCTGTCGCTGCTGGTGGCCGGCCTGATCCTGGTGTCGGCCTGGCGCCTGATCACCGAGTCACTGCATATCCTGCTCGAAGCCACCCCCGCGCACCTGTCCGCCACCACCATCGCTGCGGCCCTGGACGAGCTCCCGGGAGTACGCGAGGTGCATGACCTGCACATCTGGGCCCTGTCCTCGGGCAAGATCGCCCTGTCCGCCCATCTCGACCTCGACTCGCTGGAGTCCTGGCCGGCACTGCTCGTCGAGGCGCGCCGGCGACTGGCGGATGAATACGGCATCGGCCACGTCACCCTGCAACCGGAGCTCGCCCCCCGCCCTGCAAGAAAGGAAACCCTGCCATGAAATCCCGCCGTTCCCGTGCCCCTGCCCGTGGCCACCGCGACAGCGGTCACCTGCTCTGGCTGGCCCGCGGCCAGGCCGACTCGGCCAGTCGCGCCGAGGATGCATACTGGCTCGAAGCGATCGGCCAGGTTCTCGACCGCCTGCTCGATGCCGGCCAGGACGGACCGATCAACGAGGCCCTCGACCGCCTCGCCGAAGAGGACAACCGCGCCTACGACGAGCTCGCCGACCTTGTCGAGGCCAGCGCCGAAACCCTGCCCTGGAACACCCCGGACGGCTCACCCGGACACGCCCTGCTGATCGCCGTGCCATTGCTGCTCTGGTCGCGCTACGGCGTGCCGGCGCGAGCCCTGAACGCCGCCAGCCTGGCTGCGATCCGGGCCCAGCTGGCGGCGCACGTGCTCGCCGCCGACACCCGCCTGGCCCTGGCCGACTACCTGTTCAGCCCAGACCAGTTACCGCAAGGCTTCGCAGCCACCCGCCGCCTCGCCGCGCAGCTTGCCGAGTCGCTCACCGCCGGCGGGGACTGGCATGTGGACACGCGCGCCCTGGTTGAAGCCGGCCACTACCTGTCCGATGCGCGTTACCTGCTCGGCGTGGTGGCTGCGCCGCGTGGCCGGCCCCTGTTCCGCTGGAACGAGGCGGACGGCGACCGTGCCACGGCCCTGCAACGCTGGCGCGAACAGGGCCTGCCCAACCTGCAGGCGCTGCTGCCCGGTTGCGCCATCGAATGCGTCCTCCCCAACGCCTATTTCGCCGCCTGGCGCGAGGCCGAGCGAGCCGGCCGTGAGCACACACTGCGCGCGGCGGTGGGCTACCTTGAAACCACGCTGGGCGTCGCGCCCGGCCATCTCACCGCCGTGCTGGCCGGCTATTACGAACAGGCCCTGGTCGAATGGCGCATCGGCTTCCTGGTCAAGGGCGGCGACGCCGTGGTGCATGGCGTGGTCTGGCCGCTGCTCGACCCGGACGACGAGCAACGCGACTTCGCCGCCGAGATCAGCGCCTTTCTGCGCGAGCAGGGCCTGGTCGACGTGCGGGTGCTGGACGCCCGCCTGCCGGTGGAGTACTGCGATGACTGCGGCCAGCCGTTCTACCCCGACCCCAACGGCGACTCGGTGCATGCCGAGATGCCGGAGGACGCCGGCGGCAGCGCCCCCGCCCACCTGCACTGACAGGAAACGCCGATGAAAAACCTCACCCCCCTCGAAGCGCACGCATTCCTCGCCGCCCACCCCGACGCGGTATTCATCGACTGCCGCTCGGAATGGGAGTTCCTGTTCGTCGGCCACCCGGTCGGCGCCATACTCATTCCCTGGTACGAAGGCGAGAACTGGGACCTCAATCCGCGCTTTCTCGGCGAGGTGCGCATCGCCGCCTCGCACCAGCGGCCGGTAGTACTGATCTGCCGCTCCGGCAACCGCTCACGCGAGGCCGGCGAATTCCTGGAGCAGCACGGATTCACCGGGGTGTACAACGTCGAATACGGCTTCGAGGGCGAGCTCGACGAGCAACACCACCGCTCCACCCGCAACGGCTGGCGTTTCGACGGACTGCCCTGGGAGCAGTGCTGAGCGCTCCGCCAGAGGCGTGCGCGGTGAAGCGGGGCGAATAAACCCAGATTGTTCATCCTAAATGCCGCAGTTGGAACGCGCGCTTCGCGCACGTTCACCCTCACCCGCCGCTTCGCGTCGGCCTCTCCCATTGGGAGAGGCGAAAATCAACCCTCTCCCAATGGGAGCACCCCATGCGGGGCATAAAAGGGCAGGGTGAGGGTGCCAGGCGAAGCCTGGCTTGGGTTTCCGACATGTTTTGGCGTTTCAACTGAGTTTTTCAGGATAAATCGTCAGCCGGCGTCCGCCCCGCCATGCATCACGACGCGGTTGCGGCCGGCGCGCTTGGCCGCATAGAGGGCGTCATCGGCTTTTTTCGATAATGTGATCTCGTCGCCACCGTGCTCCGGGTAGAGCGCAATTCCCAAGCTTCCGGAAATGTCGATGACATGGCCATCGATCTCAAAGGGCTCCGCCAGGGCCTGGCGGGCCTTGTCGGCGACCTGTATGGCCTGCGCGGCATCGGCGATGCCACGCAGCAGGATGACGAACTCGTCGCCGCCAATGCGGGCGACGATGTCCGATTCGCGCAGACTGGCCTGCATGCGCTCGGCGGCGGCACGCAACAGCCGGTCGCCGACGGCGTGGCCGTGCAGATCATTGACCGGCTTGAAGTGATCCAGATCCAGATAGACCAGGGCCAGACGGATCCCGTCGCGACGCGACTCGACGATGGCCTGTTCAAGCAGGCTGGCGAACAGGGCGCGATTGGCCAGGCCGGTGAGCGGATCGTGCTGCGCCATGTGGCGGATGTGATCCTGCTGGCGACGGCGCTCGGTGATGTCGCGGGTCACGCCATGCACCTCGATGTGGCCGTTGTCCGGATTGCGCACCAGATGGGTGACCACCTCGGTCCAGACCGTGGAGCCATCCTTGTGCGGCTGCTCCAGCTCCAGGACGGTGTATTCGCCGGAGTCGGTCGCTCCAGTCTCGAAACGCCCCAGCTCGCGGGTCAGTACATCTTCCACACGGGCCTGGCTGGCGGGCGTCAGGGCCGCGCCCATGGGGGCCTGCATTACCTCCTCGGCAGTAAAACCGCGCAGACGCTCGACCGATGGACTGACATAGGTGAAACATCCGGCGCGGGTATCGAAGGTCCACACCACGTCCTTCATCTCCTCCGTGAGCATGCGGTAAAGTGCTTCGCTACGCCGGAGTCGCTCGCTGCTGCGCTTCAACAGCCGGTTGGTGCGCAGGATGTAGGCAGCGATCAGCCCCCCATAACGATGAAGGCCAGGGCCAGGATCAGGCCGCGGTGTGCTCGTTCAAGCGCCGATTGCTGGGGATCCCTGTACAGAAAACCGTCAAGCGGAAAGTTGGCGGACATCAGACCCAGATCGGCATAGGTGTCGGCGATGTGCCGCCAGCGGCCGGGGGTCATGTATCCCACCTCGATCAGGTCGGCACGAACCAGATCCGCTGTGCGGCGCGCCTCGAAACGCAGGAAGTCCGCCTCCAGTTCGGGCGCGTGGTGGGCCAGTATCCACTCGATCACCTGCTCTGGATGCTCCATGGCGTACTGCCAGCCACGCAGGCTGGCCGCGCGGAAGGCCTCCACACGTTGCGGATGGCTGCGGATTTCGCGTTCGCTGGTGAACAGGTTGTCGCCGTAGAAGTCGATGCCGGCGGCGCGTGGGGTGTACAACTGGTAAGGCACCCGGGCCTGGTCCAGCAGGTAGGGCTCGTAGCTGGCATAGGCCGACATGGCCGCCACCCTGTCCTCGATCAGTTCCTCGATCGAAAAGCTGTGCGAACGCACTTGCACCTGCTCGACCGGAACCCGTTCGTGGCGCAGGTAGGCGAGCAGTTCTTCCGATTGCGGCTCCAGCATCACCGCCTTGCCGGCCAGGTCATGGATGCTCTGTAGCGCGTGGTCCTGGCGCGCGATCAGCACCAGAGGCGAATGCTGGAAGATCGCCGCCAGCACCACCACCGGCCGGCCGGACTGACGCGCGAGCAGCAGGCTGCTGCTGCCGACCCCGAACTGTGCGCGGCCGGCCAGCACTTCATCGACCGGGTTGAGCCCCGGCCGGGCTGGCTCGATCTTCACATCGAGGCCGGCCGCACGGTAGTAGCCCAGTTCACGCGCGGCATAGTAGCCGGCGAACTGGAATGCATGCGTCCACTTCAATTGCAGGGTCACCGGCTCCAGGGCCCACACCGGCGCGGCGAGCGCCAGCATAAAAAGCCCGGCCAGCCCTGCACGGCTCATGCGCCGATGTCCTCGTTCCAGAGCAGGGGCCGATCGGCGATGAAGCGCCGCATCAGGGCGATGCAGGTCTCGTCCTGAAGCACCTCCAGATGCACGCCGCGCTGGCGCAGCCAGGCGTCCTCGCCCTGGAAGGTGACGTTCTCGCCCACCACCACATGCGGAATGCCATAGAGCAGGATGGCGCCGCTGCACATGGCACAGGGCGACAGAGTGGTGTAGAGCACGCTCTCCCGGTACACCGCGGCCGGCTGGCGGCCCGCGTTTTCCAGCGCGTCCATCTCGGCGTGCAGGATGGCGCTGCCCTTCTGCACGCGGCGGTTGTGGCCACGGCCGAGGATGCGGCCGGCATGCACCAGCACCGAACCGATCGGGATGCCGCCTTCGGCCAGACCCTGCTCCGCCTCGGCGACTGCGGCACGCATGAATGCATCCACTTCAATGCTTGCCGGTGCTGCCGAAACCGCCCGCGCCGCGCTGACTTTCCGGAAACTCATCAACCACCCGGAAGGTGGCCTGCACCACCGGCACGATCACCATCTGGGCGATGCGTTCCATGGGCTGGAGGCTGAACGCGGTCGATCCCCGGTTCCAGCACGACACCATGAGCTGGCCCTGGTAATCCGAATCAATGAGGCCAACGAGGTTGCCCAGCACCACACCGTGCTTGTGGCCCAACCCGGAACGGGGCAGGATCACCGCCGCGTAGCCGGGGTCGGCGAGATGGATGGCCAGGCCGGTGGGTATGAGCTCGGTCCGGCCCGGCTCAAGGACCATGGGCGCGTCGATGCAGGCGCGCAAGTCGAGTCCGGCGCTGCCGGGCGTGGCGTAGTGCGGCAGGGCGTCGGCCGCGCGGGGGTCAAGGATCTTCAGGTCGATGAGCATGTTCAGGGGCTAGGGAGGGGAAAGGGCTTATTGAAAGCGCATGTTGTACAACCGGGCGATGTGGGCGATCACCCGACGCGCCTGGGTGAGCTTGTCGGCCCGTTCCAGGACATGGCGGCCGGCGTCGTCGAGCAGGACGAGTTCCGCGGCATCGGTGCCGATGCTGTCCTGCACGGCATTGGCGACGATGAGCGGCAGGTGCTTGCGCTTGCGCTTGAGCTCGGCGTATTCCTCCAGGTTCTCGCTCTCGGCGGCGAAGCCGACGCAGAACGGCGGCCGGGCGCGGCTGGCGACATTGGCGAGGATGTCCGGATTGGGGGCCAGCTCCAGGGTCAGGATGTGCGCATCCTTCTTGATCTTGTTGTCGGACGGATTGAGCACGTAATAATCCGCCACCGCCGCCACGGAGATGAAGAGGTCAACGGCATCGACACGCGCCTCGACGGCTTCCAGCATCTGCTGCGCGCTCTTCACCCGCACCAGATCGACACCCGGCGGCGGGGCAAGACAGGTTGGCCCGGAGACCAGCGTCACCGTGGCGCCCGCCTCGATGGCCGCGCGCGCCATCGCATGGCCCATCTTGCCGCTGCTCTGGTTGGTGATGCCGCGCACCGCGTCGATGGCCTCGTAGGTCGGCCCGGCGGTCAACAGCACCTTCAAGCCATTCAGGCGCTTGGGACTGAAGTAGGCGCTCACCGTATCGACGATCGTCTGGGGCTCCAGCATGCGGCCGAAGCCGGTCTCGCCGCAGGCCTGCTCGCCCGCTTCCGGCCCCAGCAGGATCACGCCGTCCGCCTCCAGAGTGGCACGATTGCGCTGGGTGGCGGGGTGTTCCCACATCTGCCGGTTCATGGCCGGCGCCAGCATCAGCGGCCCCTCGCGTGCCAGACAAAGGGTGGAGAGCAGGTCGTCGGCGCGGCCCTGGGCCAGCCGGGCCATGAAATCGGCCGAGGCCGGCGCCACCAGGATGGCATCGGCATCGCGGGATAGGTCGATATGCGCCATGCCGTTGTCCACCCGCTCGTCCCACAGGTCGGTGAACACCGGATGGCCGGTGATGGCCTGGAAGGTCGCCGCGCCGATGAAATGCCCCGCCGCCTCGGTCATCACCACCTGCACGTCGATGCGGGCACGCACCAGCAGACGCGCCAGCTCGGCCGCCTTGTAGGCGGCGATGCCACCGGTCACGCCGAGGATCAGACGCTGGGGAACGGGATTTTCAGGCTGCATGGATCAGGCTCCAGCCCTTCCCCCGCAGGGGGAAGGGTGTAAATCCACTCCCGCTCCGGGAGGGGCTGGGGTGAGGGAAACCACATGGATACGGCATTACGCCGTATTTTCGCAGATCAACCGGGCTTATTCGCAGGCTGCAAGGAATATAGCACCCCGGAATGGGCTCCGGGAGCACCCCCGGAATCGAGCAGCGATCCTAACATAATCAATGATTTGCATGCACACGCCGATTCCATGCCAGCGCCACGCCTACAAGAG
>CAZOZD010000048.1:0-11619 GCA_964584195.1 uncultured Burkholderiales bacterium | reverse complement strand
GCCGGGTGCGGCGCCTGGAGGCGCTGCGCCGCGAACGCGCGGCACGGCGCGAGCGGGTGGGCCAGGTCGGTTTCGCGCTCGATGCGGGCGAGCGTTCCGGCAAGCTGGTGGCCGAGCTGGAGCAGGTGCGCATCGGTTTTGGCGGCCGCGTCCTGCTGCGCGACCTGTCCTGCCGCATCCAGCGCGGCGACAAGCTGGGCCTGATCGGCCCCAACGGCTGCGGCAAATCGACCCTGATCCGCCTCATCCTCGGCGAACTGGAGCCGGATGCGGGCCGGGTGCGGCGCGGCACCCAGCTCGAAATCGCCTATTTCGACCAGTTCCGCAACCGCCTCGACGAGGACGCCACCCTGATCGACACCATCTCGCCCGGCTCGGACCATGTCGAGATCGGCGGCCAGAGGAAGCACGTCATCGGCTATCTGGAGGAATTCCTGTTCCCGCCCGAGCGGGCGCGCGCCAAGGTTTCGGCGCTATCCGGCGGCGAACGCAACCGCCTGCTTCTGGCACGCCTGTTCGCCCGCCCGGCCAACCTCCTGGTGCTGGACGAACCGACCAACGACCTCGACATCGACACCCTGGATCTGCTCGAACAATTGTTGCAGGACTACAGCGGCACGGTGATCCTGGTATCGCACGACCGCGCCTTCCTGGACAACGTGGTCACCCAGTCACTCTGCTTCGCCGGCGACGGCCGGGTGATCGAGATTGCCGGCGGCTACGCCGACTGGCTGGACTGGCGTGCGCGCCAGCCGGCCAGCCCCGCGCCGGAGCCGCTACGCGCCACACCGCGCCCGACACCAGCACAGATCGTGTCCCCCCCGGACAAGACGCGCCTGACCTACAAGGAAGGCAAGGAACTGGAGGCCATTCCCGCCCGCATCGAGGCCCTGGAAAAGGAACAGGCCGAACTGCATGTGCGGCTGGCCGATCCGGCGCTCTACCGCGAGGCTGCAAGCGCGGTGGCCGAGCTGAAAGCACGCCTGGAATGGATCGAGACCGAGCTCATGACCCTGCTGGAACGCTGGGAGGCCCTGGAGGCGCGGCGCGGATGAGCGACGGTACAATGCCGCTCCCCCGTTTCATGCGTGCCACGAGATGACCGACCGTTACGCCGTGTTCGGCAACCCCATCGCCCATTCCAAATCGCCCCGCATCCATGCCGAGTTCGCCCGCCAGACCGGCCAGGACCTGAGCTATGTGGCCTTGTTGGCGCCGCTGGATGGCTTCGTCGAGGTGGCTCAGGCCTTCGCCGCCGGCGGCGGGCGCGGCGCCAACGTCACGGTGCCGTTCAAGGAGGCCGCGTTTGATCTGGCGAGCGAGCGTACGCCACGTGCCGAGGCGGCCGGCGCGGTCAACACCCTGCGCTTCGACGGCGACCGCATTTTGGGCGACAACACCGACGGCGCCGGACTGGTGCGCGACCTGACCGTCAACCTCGATCTTCCGCTCGGCGGTCGCCGCATCCTGCTCCTGGGTGCGGGCGGCGCGGCGCGCGGCGTGATTCTGCCTTTACTGGAAGAAGCCCCGACAGAACTCTTCATCGCCAACCGCACCGCCGCCAAGGCCGTGAACCTCGCCGATGCGATGCGTGCCCACGCCGGGGCGAAGGCCGGCGCGCTGGCGGGTGGCGGCTTCGACACCCTGCCGGGACAGCGTTTCGACGTGGTGATCAACGCCACTGCGGCGAGTCTGGCCGGCGAGTTGCCGCCACTGCCGGAGGATCTATTCAACCCCGGCGCCCTGGCCTACGACATGATGTACGGCCGCGACACACCCTTCCTCGCATTCGCCCGCCGCCACGACGCGCGCACGGCCGATGGCTTAGGGATGCTGGTGGAACAGGCGGCGGAGGCGTTCGCGCTCTGGCGCGGGGTGCGTCCGGACACCACGCCGGTGCTGGCCCGGATGCGCGCCGGCAACTGATGCCGATGGCACGCCACCGGCCACCCTGGCGGCAACCCTGGCGCTGGCTGCTGGCCGGCCTGTTGCTGGTGTTCTATGTCCAGATCGGGTTTTTCACCGGCGTGCTGTGGTGGGCCGGGTTCAACCCCGGCAACACCGCATTCATGGAGGCCGGCCTCACCCGTCTGCGCCAGGACCGGCCGGAGGCCGAGTTGCGCCATCAGTGGGTGGAATACGAACGCATCTCCATCCATCTCAAGCGCGCCGTGGTGGCGGCCGAGGACAGCCGCTTCACGAGCCATCGCGGCTTCGACTGGGAGGGGCTGGAATACGCCCTGGAAAAGAACCTGAAGAAAGGCCGCATCGTCGCCGGCGGCTCCACCATCAGCCAGCAACTGGCCAAGAACCTGTTCCTCTCCCCCTCGCGCAACCCCTTGCGCAAGGCCCAGGAAGCGGTGATCACGGTGATGATCGAGTCGGTGTGGAGCAAGCGCCGCATCCTCGAGGTGTATCTCAACGTGATCGAATGGGGCGACGGCGTATATGGCGCCGAAGCGGCGGCCCGGCATTATTACAAGACCTCTGCGGCCCGCCTGGGGCCCGGCCAGGCCGCGCGCATGGCGGCGATGATCCCCAATCCGCGCCATTACGACCGCAACCGCGGCAGCGCCGGGCTGGCCAAACGCCAGGCCATCATCGCCCGGCGCATGCATCTGGTGACGGTGCCGAAGTAGCTCGCCTGCGCTCTCTACGCGTAGAATTCGACCAAAACAACAACAAGCGATGGGGGGCCATCCATGCTTGATCGCGCCTGATCCGCACGAGACCTGTTCTGGCAAGCTTGCCAACGCTGAATTCGTCTGGCCGGTTCATAAACTGTGCCCATGTCACCCCCACGCGATGGAACGGATATGGACGGAACGGAGATGAACGGTCAGAAAGCGGCCACACGCGCTTGCACACAAAGCCCGGCGCCAAGCCACGTAAACAGCCCACGCAATATCCTGGTGGCCGTCACCGGCATGTCGCCGCAGATCGTCACTGAAACGCTGTTTGCGCTCACCGTGGTCAACGAATCGCCCTGGGTGCCGGACGAAATCCACCTCATCACCACCGGGCAGGGCGCCAAGCAGGCGGCACTCAACCTGCTCTCCAGCGAACCAGGCTGGTTTCACCGCTTGCGGGCCGACTATGGCCTGCCTGAAATCGCCTTTGACGAATCCCGCATTCACGCCATTCGTGATGCGGACGGGCGCGTGCTCAACGACATCCGCACCCCCCAGGACAACGAGGCGGCGGCGGACTTCATCACCGAACGCATTCGCGAACTGACCCGAATAGACCGCTCCGCCGTGCACGCCTCCATCGCCGGGGGGCGCAAGACCATGGGCTTCTTCCTCGGCTACGCCATGTCGCTTTATGGCCGCCCGCAGGACAAGCTCTCGCACGTCCTGATCAGCGAACCCTTCGAAGGCCTGCCCGGTTTTTACTACCCCACGCCCTATCAATCGGTCATCCAGCCGCGAGACAACAAAACCGCCACCCTGGACGCCCAGGACGCCAGGGTCACGCTGGCCGACATCCCCTTCGTCCGGCTGCGCGAAGGCCTGCCCCAGCATTTGCTGGACGGCCGCGCCAGCTTCAGTGCCAGTGTGGCCGCCGCCCAGCGCGCCCTGCTGCCGCCGCAAATCCGCCTCGATGTGGCCAACGGGACACTTCAGGCCGGTGGAACCCCGGTCGAGATCGGTCCAGCCGACCTGGCGTTCTACCTCATGCTGGCGCGGCGCGCCAAACAGGGCGAAACCCCGCTGCGCCATACCGATGCCGACCTGGCCGGGCGCTATCTCGCCGACTACGCCCGCCTGGTCGGCAAGCACTCCGGCCCCATGCAGCACGCCGAGCAGCGCCTGGCCGAAGGCGAACTCAAGAACTGGTTTGACGAACGCATGAGCAAGTGCAAGCGCGCCATCGAACGCGCGCTCGACGGCCCCCTCGCCAGGCCCTACCTCATCCAGACCTACGGTGGCCGACCCACAACCCGCTACGGCCTGGCCATTGCCCCTGAAAACATTCACATCGTGGAGGACGAACGCGCATGAGCGACACCGTCATTGCCTGCCCGCACTGCGGCGGCAGCATCCCCCTCAGCGAGGCGCTCACCAGTACCTGGCCGGCGACGAATTCCGGCACAAGGTCGAAGCCATCGTCGAGGCCTTCACCGCCCTGCGTGTGCAACTCGACAAGGAGCGCCGCGCCATGAACAAGCACTGGGCCGAGCACGAGAAACAGATCGAACGGGTCATCGGCAGCACCACCGGCATGTACGGCGCCCTGCAAGGCATCATCGGGCAGGGATTAGCACCAATTCCCGCGCTGGAACTGGATGACTTGGACTTACTGGAGGGAGAGGAATGAACACAAACAGCACAATCAATGGGGAACATCATGCGGACGTTTGAATTCAGTTTGCGCTTCAACACACCGGCCTTTCTCGGCAACGCCGAGCAGAACGGCCAATGGCGCACCCCGCCGATCAAGGCGCAGTTACGCCAGTGGTGGCGGGTGGCCTATGCGGCGGATCACCGATTTGCCGTGAACGTGGCCGAGATGCGGCGGGAGGAAGGTCTGCTGTTTGGTATCGCCAGCGATGGCGAAGGCGACAGCCGCAAAAGCCAGGTTCGGATTCGGCTGGATCGATGGGATGAGGGCGGGCTGAAGAAGGACCAGTGGCCGAAATTTGGCAGCGTTCCGCACCCGGAAGTGCCCAAACCAGTCTCTGCCGACCTGTATCTCGGCTATGGCCCTGTGACCTTGCCCAAGGGGGCGCCGCCGACCCTGAAGGCCAACGCCGCCATCCAGGCCGGCGAATCAGCTACGTTGACTCTGGCCGTGCCTGAAGCGCATGCGCCTCAGATTCAGCAGGCGCTCTGGTTGATGGAACGCTACGGCACCCTGGGCGGCCGCAGCCGTAACGGCTGGGGTTCCTATGCCCTGCTCCCTCTCCCCTCGGGAGAGGGTTGGGGTGAGGGAGCAGCGTGTGCTGAAACGCCCACCCTTCAACCCTGGCGCGATTGCCTCAAACTCGACTGGCCTCATGCCCTGGGGCAGGACGCCAAAGGCCCGCTCGTCTGGCAAACGCAAGCGCATGACGACTGGAAGGCCCTGATGATGACGCTGGCCATTATCAAGATCGGGCTGCGCACACGGTTCGCCTTTTCGACCGGTAAAAATGCGCCCCAGCCGGAAGCCCGCCACTGGCTCAGCTACCCCGTCACCAACCACACGGTCAAACCCTGGGGCGCCAATGCCCGCCTGCCCAACCAGCTCCGCTTCAAGGTGCGCCCAACCCCGGACGGCAAACTCGTTGGCGTGGTTTTCCACGTCCCGCACCGGCCGCCGCCTGACTTCCGGCCTGACCCGACTGAACTCGAACGAATCTGGACCCGGGTCCACCATTTTCTCGACACCCAGACACCACAACTAACCCGCATCGGGGAGTGAACGATGACCGACAACACCCTCTGGCAAACCAAACTCGCCGCTCGTCTGCACGACCCGGCGGAGAAGGCCCTGGTCCTGCTGCGCGACCCGGCTGGACACGAGAACGGCAATTCACTGGCCCTGGCCCGCTTGGCCGGCCTCACTGAGCTACCTGAGGCCATCGACCCGGACAACGATCAGGCCCTGGTTCACACCGTGTTCAAGAAGGCCCTGAACCGCAGTCTTTACAAAATCGTGCAAAAGGCCGACTGGTGGGCCGCCGCCGCCGACCGGCCGCAATGGCCGATGGAAGAACACACCAGCCCCACGGGCAAGACCTTTGCCATCGCCAAGGGGGCGCAAGTGCGCTGGACGAATTCGCCCGTGCTCATCCATCCGCTGACCGGCGATCAATACGACCTGGGCCAGCATGGCGGCCTGTCCGACACCGATTTCCGGGACATCAAGGAACGGGCCTTCAACCACTTTTCCGATTTGCTGGTGGCCCTGGGTGCGAAAAACGCGGCCAGTTACGACTGGCGCAAGCTGTTGCTGGCCTTCTGGCGTTTCGGCCCGGAACTGAACGAGGAAAACGACAACGGCACCCTGGGCGAGTTGTGGAAACTGCTGCCCGCCGATACCCGCATCCCCGACCACAGCATCTGGGACCACCTCGACCTGACCTCGGCCTTCCCGGACCTGCGTTGAGACCGTCCGCGCGTCACGATCTGACCAGCGCCTTTGCCGGTGCCTTCGCCGCCGACCCCAACGGTGAGGCGGCCCTGCTCACGGTCTCCCTTGGCCCGGTGCAAGGCTTCATCGCCGCCGCACGCAGCACCTCGGACCTCTGGGCCGGATCGCATTTGCTTTCCCGCCTCGCCTGGGAGGCCATGCGCCCGGTGTGCGAACAACTCGGACCGGATGCCATCCTCTTTCCTCGCCTGCGCGGCATCCCGCAAGTCGATCTCTGGCTGCGCAAGGAGATGGGCCTGCCGCATGGCCTCTTTGAAAATTGCGATTGGATGCGGGGCGGTACCGACGCCAACCCGCTGTTTTCCGCCGCCCTGCCCAATCGCTTTGTCGCTGTGGTGCCGGCCAGCCAGGCCAGGGCGCTGGCCGAAACGGTGACGCAAACGGTACGCCACTGGCTGCACCTGCAAGGCGACAAGGTGGTGCAGGCTCTGCTGGACGTGGCGGGCTATGACCTGGAGGCCACCCTCACCCCCTATGAACAGATGCAGGAACAACTGGCCGGCTTCCCCGAGGTGCACTGGGCCGCCGTGCCATTCTCCCTGATCAAGCCGCGCAATGCCGAGAAACAGACGGATCTCGACATCACCGCCCTGTCTTCCACCATGGCGCCATTCTTTGGCGTCGAGGCGGGCCAGGCTTGCGGCTTTTTGCAGAGTGCCGCCTGGCAAGCCCTGCAGAAGGATATCGACTGGAGTGACAACACCACCTTCTTTGCCCCCAATCCCGGCGTGCTCTACCCGGCCGTGTTCGACCTGGCCGAACGGGCCCTGGCGGCGGCCAAGGCGGCCCGTCCCTTTGACAAGACCGATCAGCAGGGCTGGCGTTGTTCGCTCACCGGCGAGGCCGAATGGCTGACCACCGACCGGAAACAACTCGGGATTCCGCCCGGCAGCCGCCAGGACACCCTCTGGACGCGCGTCGCCGCCAAGAAAATGGCGTGGGCGAAAAAGGGAGAACACCTCGCGGCCCTGCCGGCCATCAAGCGTCTGTGGCCCACCCTGTTTGCCGATGAAGTCAGCCTGGCCCTGGCCGCGGGTCAGCGAGGCGAAATGAAGCCCATCGGCCGTTTCGTCGTTTCCACGCATACCATGGCGCTGGCGCAGCAGATCGACCACTGGCTGGAAAAGGGCGGTCTGACCGCCGAAGGCTTCGCCCAGGCCACAGGCAAAGCGGAAGCGGTCGCCCTGCCACATAAGCTGATGCGTCGTCACGCCAAAAATCCGGCCCTGGCCGATGCCAAAACACTCCCCGGCCTGCTGGAATTTGCACGGGAGGACGACGAAGCGGATTTTGAGCAAGCCCAGCGGCTGGTCAAAGAAACCCTTGGCGGCGGCGAGAAAAGCATTCGCCTGGAAACCTACTACGCCCTGCTCATGCTGGACGGTGACCGCATGGGCGCCATCCTGTCCGGCGACGAGAACACGGCCATTGCCTACCGGGAAAGTTTCCACCCGCAGGTGCGGCAAGGTTTTGACGCCCACGCCGCCAGGCAGCCCCTCATTCGCCGTTATGGCGACCAGAAGCGCCCCATGTCGCCCAACCGGCATCTGGCCATCTCCGGCGCGCTCAACGACTTCTCGCAAACCGTGGTGCGGCATGTGGTGGAGGAGGAACACCTGGGTCGGGTCATCTACGCCGGCGGCGACGACGTGTTGGCCATGCTGCCGGTGGCCGACCTGCTCTCCACCATGCAGCGCCTGCGCCATGCCTATTCCGGCATCGACCCCGAGCACGAAGGTGGCCGCGTCCCGCATGGGCTGACGTTGCAGAAGGGCTTTGCCTACCTGAATGGCCGGCTCATGCGCATGATGGGCCGTCACGCCACGGCCAGTTGCGGTGCCGTCATTGCCCACCATCAGGCTCCGCTTTCGGCCGTCATGCGCGAGTTGCGGGTGGCGGAGAAGCGGGCCAAGACCGAGGGCGGACGCGATGCCTTCTCGATCACCGTCATCAAACGATCCGGCGGGGCGCTGCACCTCACCGAAAAGTGGGGGGCGCCGGTATCGCTGTTGGCGGAGCTCATCGACTTCCTGCGCGATGACGGCACGTCTCGCCGCGCCGTCTACAACAGCCTGGAATGGCTGAAAGACCTGCCCGACCCCAAAGGTCAGCCCGAGATGCTGGCCAGTCTGCTGGCCTACCAACTGGCCCGGCAGGCCAATGGACAAGGCAAGGACCTGGCCCCCGGCCTCGCCCGGCGTCTTGCCACCCTGGCCGCCCAGCAAGACAAGAACGGCCTGAAATGGCTGGAAAACTTCATGAGCGTGGCCGAATTTCTGGCCCGCGAAACCCGTAGTGGAGGTGCGGCATGAGCCCGGAAACCCGATTCATCGAACCGCTGGATGTCCTGTTCCTGCGCGGCAACAAGCTGTTTGGCGACCCCGGCAGCTACGGCGAAGCGCTGATCCCGCCCTGGCCCTCGGCCGCCGCCGGGGCCATCCGCAGCCGCATGCTGGCGGATGCCGGCGCCGACCTGCGCAACTACGCGACATGGCCAAAGGAATTGGGCACCGCGGACGAACCCGGCCCGTTCACTGTCACCGGCTTCCAGCTGGCTCGTCGGCATGTCGATGGCCGGGTAGAGGCCCTGTATGTGTTGCCTGCGGACCTGGTGGTGAGTGAAACCGGAGAGGGTGCAATTCACGTGCGTTCCCTCACCCCAACCCCTCTCCCGGGGGGAGAGGGGCTGTGTACCTCCGCGCCACTGCCTTGGCTTCCGGTGCTGGCCGAGCGTGAGCGCAGCAAGCCGGCCGCCGGCTATTGGCTGACCGAAACCGGCTGGCGCGCCTATCTGGCGGGCAAAACACCGGCGGCCTCTGAACTGGTGAAATCCAGCGACCTCTGGCAACTCGACCCCCGTGTCGGCGTGGGCCTGGACCCGGCCACCCGCCGCGCCGCCGATGGCCGGCTGTTCACCGTGCAGGCCGTGGCGTTAGTCAAACCGGGCGATCGAATTGGCACCAGTAGGGAAGCCAGAAAAGCGGCTGATTACAGCGTCGGGTTTGTCACCGCCATCAACGGCGCCACGCCCCCCACCACCGGCAGTCTGCGTCTGGGCGGCGATGGCCGTGCCGCCGCCATCCGTTCAGCCGACTGGACTCCGCCCGCGCCGGATTACGCTGCCCTTGCAAAAGCCGGTCGCTGCCGTCTGGTGCTTGCTACACCCGGCCTGTTTGGTGCGGGTTGGTTGCCCACCGGCCTTTCCGCCCAGCCGGACGGCGACTTCCGCCTCGACATCCACGGTGTCAAAGCCCGCCTGGTCTCGGCCGCCATTCCCCGCGCCGAAATCATCTCCGGCTGGGACCTCGCAAAGTGGCAGCCTAAACCCGCCCAGCGCGCCGCCCCCACGGGCAGTGTTTACTGGCTGGATGAACTGGAGGCTACCCCCGAAGCCCTCGGCAAGCTTGCCACCGAAGGCCTGTGGGGCCAGCCGTGCGAGGATGCCGCCCGTCGTGCCGAAGGTTTTAACCGGGTCTGGCTGGCGTTATGGAACTGAAAGGGAGAGAACAATGAGTGAACTGCGGATTTACGAAGCGCCGGACAAGAACATCTCCGTTCGACTGGAGGGCGAAACGGTCTGGCAGACTCAGCGTCAGATGGCGGACTTGTTCGATTCATCCACGGACAATATCGGCCTGCACCTGAAGAACATCTTTTCCGACGAAGAACTGTCTGAATCGGCAACTACCGAGGATTTCTCGGTAGTTCAAACCGAGGGTGCCAGACAGGTCAGCCGGCGGGTCAAACACTACAACCTCGACGCCATCATTTCGATTGGCTACCGGGTCAATTCCCGGCGCGGCGTGCGTTTCCGCCAATGGGCCACCCGCGTGCTGCGCGAACAACTTACCCAGGGTTACAGCCTCAATGCCGGCCGCCTCGCCGAACGGGGCCTGGCCGAAGCGCAACAGGCCATCGACCTGCTGGCGCGCACGCTGACCAACCAGGAACTGGTCAGTGAGGCGGGTCGCGAGGTCGTGACGCTCATTGCCAGTTACGCCAAGACCTGGCGACTGCTATTGCAATACGACGAAGACGGCCTCGCCCTGCCTGAAACCTGCCAACCCGCACGCGGCGTACTCGACTACGCCACCGCCCGCGCCGCCATTGATGATCTGAAAACTGCACTCACCGCGCAAGGCGAAGCCACCGAACTGTTCGGGCGCGAACGGGGTGAGGGCTTGCACGGCATTCTGGGCAGCATCGAACAGACCATGTTCGGCGAACCGCTCTACAAATCCCGTGAGGAAAAGGCCGCCCACCTGCTCTATTTCGTCATCAAGGATCACCCGTTTTCCGACGGCAACAAACGCACCGGGGCATTCCTGTTCCTGCTCTACCTGCGTCAGGAGGGGATGGCGATGAGTCTGAACGCCAACGCCCTCACCGCCCTGGCCCTGCTGGTCGCCGTAAGCGCGCCCAGCAACAAGGATCTGATGATCCGCCTTATCGTCAACCTGCTGGTTTCCAGCGACCCGAATTCCTGAAGGGAGCACACACCATGTTCGAAAAACACGCCGCCGTATTTCTCTACGCCGTCAGCCCCGTTCACCTGGGCGCCGGCCAGGCCGTGGGGGTCATCGACAACCCCATCCAGCGCGAACGCCACACCGGCCACCCCTGTTTTGCCGGTTCCGGCATCAAGGGCGCTGTTCGCCACGGCTTTGAAGCGCTTTCCAGGGGCATGACGCTGGAAAAACCGCTGAAAGACCTCATCGACACCCTGTTCGGCCCGGACGCCGGCAGCGGCACCCTGCACGCGGGTGCTGTCAGCTTTGGCGATGCCCAACTGGTCGCCTTGCCGGTGCGTTCACTCCGAGGTGGCTATGTCTACGCCACCTGCCCGCAGGCCCTGTCCCGGGCGCAACGCCTGCTCGGGCTGATCGGCATCCCGACTTCATGGCCCGCCCTGAACGTAGCCGAAGGTGACTGCCTCATCGCCAACCCGGCCCTGATGAGCGGCGACAAACTTCACCTGGAAGCCTTTGAATACACCGCCAAGGTCTCGCCAGACCTGCCCAAGGTCAGCGAAGACCTGGCCACCAAGGCCTTGCCCGGTGATGCGGCCTACGCCTTCTTCCGCGACAAGCTGAAGACCGACCTGGTCGTGCTGTCTGACACCGACTTCGCCTATTTCAGCGAGAACGCCATGCTGGTCGAACCGCATGTGCGTATCGACGAAAAAACCGGCACGGCCGGCGATGGCGGCCTGTTCTACACCGAAAACCTGCCCCCCGAATCCATCCTCATCGCCCCCCTGCTGGCCAGCCAGACCCGCACCGGCAAGGCTGACGAGACCCCGGCGGAGGCGGTCATGGCGCAGATCAAGGGTGTGATGCACGGCAAATTGCTGCAGATCGGCGGCGACGTCACCACCGGGCGCGGCCTGGTGGTGGCCAACGTGGTGGAGGGCTGATCATGGCCAAACTCACACTCGAACAGCAACGCGCCCAGGACGCCTGGAACAAATGCGAGAGATAC
>CAZOZD010000047.1:7751-11843 GCA_964584195.1 uncultured Burkholderiales bacterium | reverse complement strand
CGGCCGCGCCGGCCGCGACGGCGAACCGGCCGAGGCCTGGATGTGCTACGGCCTCGATGCTCTTGGGCAGGTCGAGATGGGCGACGAAGCGCACGTCCGGTTTGTCGATGCCCATGCCGAATGCAATGGTAGCCACCATGACGACGCCTTCCTCGCGCTGGAAGCGGCGCTGATGTTCGGCGCGCGTCGCGGCGGGCAGGCCGGCATGGTAGGGCAGGGCGGCATAGCCTTCGCTCTTCAGCCAGTCGGCGGTTTCATCCACCTTCCTGCGCGACAGGCAGTACACGATGCCGGCCTCACCCCGGTGACCGGCGAGGAAGCGCAAGAGCTGCCGGCGCGGGTTGTCCTTCTCGACCACGGTGTAGCGGATGTTGGGGCGGTCGAAGCTGGACAGGAATACGCGGGCGTCGGAGAGCTTCAGGCGTTCACGCATCTCCTCGCGGGTGGCGTGGTCGGCGGTGGCGGTGAGCGCGATGCGCGGCACCGCCGGATGGCGTTCGTGGAGGGTGGAGAGTTGCAGGTATTCCGGGCGGAAGTCGTGGCCCCATTGCGAGACGCAATGGGCCTCGTCGATGGCGAACAGTGCGAGCCCCGGCCCGGCCTCGATCTCGCCCAAAAGGCCGAGAAAACGCTCGGTGACCAGGCGTTCCGGGGCCACATAGAGCAGTTTCAGTTCACCGCGGCGGGCAGCGGTCTCGATGCCGATGGCTTCGCGCCAGTCCAGGCTGGAGTTGAGGTAGGCGGCGGCAACACCGTTCTGGCGCAGTGCATCGACCTGGTCCTGCATCAGCGCGATGAGCGGCGAGACGACCACGCCGACGCCCGGGCGCAGCAGCGCCGGGATCTGGTAGCACAGCGACTTGCCGCCGCCGGTGGGCATCAGCACCAGGGCGTCACCCCCGGCCGCGAGGTGCTCGACGACTGCGCGCTGCTCGCCACGGAATGCATCGTAGCCGAACACGCGCTGGAGAATGGAGTCGGGGGGTTCAATCATCTTTGAGGGATGGGGCGGCCGGCATCCGTTAGAATTCCCGGCTTTCGAATCGTTGTCGCCGTTGCCATGCTGAAACTGTACAACACGCTCGCCCGGGATAAACAGGAATTCGTGCCCATCGAACCCGGCAAGGCGCGCATGTACGTATGCGGCATGACGGTATACGACTACTGTCACCTTGGACACGCCCGCGTACTGGTGGTGTTCGACATGGTCAGCCGCTGGCTGCGCGCCTCGGGGTTTGAGGTCACCTATGTGCGCAACATCACCGACATCGACGACAAGATCATCCGGCGGGCCCTTGAGAACGGCGAGCCGTTCAGCGCGCTGACCCAGCGCTTCATCGACGCGATGCACGCGGACAGCCTGGCGCTGGGCGTGTTGCCGCCCGACTTCGAGCCCCGCGCCACCGAATACGTGGGCCGCATGCTGGCCATGATCCAGGCCCTGATCGAGCGCGGCCATGCCTATCCGGCCGCCAATGGCGACGTGTATTACGCGGTGCAGTCCTTCCCCGGCTACGGCCACCTGTCCGGCAAATCGCTCGACGACCTGCGCGCCGGCGAGCGGGTGGAAATCGACCCCCACAAGCGCGACCCGATGGATTTCGTGTTGTGGAAGGCGGCCAAGCCGGATGAACCGGCCTGGCCCTCGCCCTGGGGGCCGGGCCGGCCGGGCTGGCACATCGAGTGCTCGGCCATGGGCTCGCATCTATTGGGCGCGCACTTCGACATCCATGGTGGCGGCCAGGACCTGCAGTTTCCCCACCACGAGAACGAGATCGCGCAAAGCGAGGGCGCGCACGGCTGCACCTTCGTCAACTACTGGCTGCACAACGGTTTCGTGCGGGTGGATGACGAGAAGATGTCCAAGTCGCTGGGCAACTTCTTCACCATCCGCGAGGTGCTGGCCAAATACGACCCCGAGGTGGTGCGCCTGTTCATCCTGCGCGCCCACTACCGCAGCCCGCTCAACTATTCCGATCAGCATCTGGACGATGCCCGGGGCGCATTGAACCGACTGTACACCGCCCTGCGCGGCGTGGAGGTGGCGGACTGGACGATCGACTGGAATGAGCCCCATGCCGCCGCATTCAAGGCCGCAATGGATGACGATTTCGGCACCCCGGAAGCGTTCGCGGTGTTGTTCGAGCTGGCCGGCGAGCTCAACCGCAGCCGCGATGCCCGCCTGGCGGCACGGCTGAAGGCACTGGCCGGCGTGCTTGGATTGCTGCAACGCGACCCGGAAGAGTTCTTCCAGGCCGGCAGCCCCGGCGCGGATGCCTATCCGGCCGGGCGGATCGAAGCGCTGATCCAGGACCGCCTGGCGGCGCGCAAGGCCCGGGATTTTGCTCGTGCCGACGCGATCCGGGAAGAACTCAAGGCCGCCGGCATCGTCCTGGAGGACACGCCCCAGGGCACCCTCTGGCGGCGAGAGTGAGTCTGGGCCGCCCTGACTATCGGGGCCCCGTTTCCGGGGCTGGCTGGGCCTGGATGGCGGTGATGGCGACGGTGTTGACGATGTCTGTGACGGTACAGCCACGGCTCAGGTCGTTGACCGGCTTGTTGAGGCCTTGCAGGATGGGGCCGATGGCGACCGCGCCGGCGCTGCGCTGCACGGCCTTGTAGGTGTTGTTGCCGGTGTTGAGGTCGGGGAAGATGAACACCGTGGCGCGGCCGGCGACGGTGCTGTCGGGCAGCTTGGTGCGCGCCACCTCGGGGTCGATGGCGGCGTCGTACTGCATGGGACCTTCGATGGCGAGATGCGGCGCGCGGGCCCGGGCAATGCGGGTGGCCTCGCGCACCTTGTCGACGGCGCTGCCGGCGCCCGAGTCGCCGGTGGAGTAGGACAGCATGGCCACCCGGGGTTCGATGCCGAAGCGGCTGGCGGTGGCGGCAGCAGTGATGGCGATCTCGGCGAGCTCCTCCGCGTCGGGGTCGGGGTTGACCGCGCAGTCGCCGTAGACCAGCACCCGGTCCGAGAGGCTCATCAGGAACACGCTGGAGATGATGTCGTGGCCGGGGGCGGTGCGGATGACCTGGAATGCCGGTCGGATGGTGTGCTGGGTGGTGTGCACGGCGCCCGATACCATGCCGTCGGCGTCGCCGCAATGGACCATGAGTGTGCCGAAATAGCTGACGTCCTCGACCATGTCCCAGGCCATCTGGCGGGTGATGCCCTTGTGCTGGCGGGCGGCATGCAGTGCGTCGGCGTATTTGTCGCGCAGGGGCGAGAGGGTGGGGTCGACGATACGGGCCGCACCCAGGCGCAGGCCGAGTTCGCTGGCGATGCGGCGGATGAGTTCGGGTTTGCCGAGCAGGGTGAGGTCCACCACCTCGCGCAGGAGCAGGATCTCGGCGGCGCGCAGCACCCGTTCCTCGCTGCCTTCGGGCAGGACGATGTGCTTTTTCTCGCGTCGGGCGCGTTGCGCCAGTTCATATTCGAAGCGCAAGGGGGTGATGATGCCGTGGCCGTCGTCGAGCGCCAGGCGGCGGGCGAGTTCGGCCCGCTCGATGCGGCCTTCGATCAGGCCCAGCGCGGCAGCGACCTTGCGCGGGTTGCCGGGCGCCAGTTGCGACTGCACGGCGCTGGCGGCGAGCGCGGTGCCGAAGGTGTCGCTCTTTACCTTGAGGATGGGCAGGCTGGCGCGCGCCAGGCCCTCGATCAGGCGCACCACCTGGGGCGCCGGTTCCAGGCCGCCGGTGAGGATGAGGCCGGCGATGCGGGGGTAGCGGGTGGAGACGTCGGCGAGCAGGCTGCCGAGGATGATGTCGGAGCGGTCGCCGGGGGTGATGACCAGGCTGCCGTCCTCGATGTGGTCGAGGAAATGGGGCAGTTCCATGGCCGCCACCTTGAAGTGTGACACCTCGCGGGCCAGTCCTTCGCCTCCGTCCCCGACCGGCTCGGCGGCGAGCGCGGTGGCCACCTCGCCCACCGTCGGCCGGTCGAGCAGGGGCCGTTCGGGCAGCATGTGGATGGGGAAGGGCAGGGAACGTTCGCTGGCGAAGGCGTTTTCCAGATCGGACAGGGCCGGTTCAGGAACACGGTTGATGACCAGTGCCAGGGTCTGGCAGTGGCGGGCGGCGAGCGAGGCGGCC
>CAZOZD010000047.1:0-7741 GCA_964584195.1 uncultured Burkholderiales bacterium | reverse complement strand
AGTTGGGGTCCTTCCAGACTTCCATGGGGATCTTGGCGGGCGAGGCGGCCAGGGTGCGTGCTTCCTCGACCAGTTCACGCGGGCCGCGCCCCTTGCCGATCAGTACCGGCACCAGCCGGCTGCCGAGGTGGTTGGCGAGTTCCAGGTTGAAGTCGAATTCCAGCCCCGGCGCGGCCCCGGAAAAGTCGGAGCCGAGGCAGACCAGGGTGGCGTGACGTTCGGCGAGGGCGTGGTATTTGTCGAGGATGGTCTTGACCAGCTCGTCGCGACGGCCCTCCGCCACCAGGCGGTGGGCCTCCCCGGCCAGGCAGCCATGATGCTCGCCGGCATTGCCAGCAAGCGCGTAGCGTTCCCGCATCAGGGCAGTGACGGGATCGTCGGCGCGGGCGACGATGGGGCGGAAGAAGCCGACCGTATCGCCATGCGCGGCGAGGAGC
Organism: uncultured Burkholderiales bacterium; assembly: GCA_964584195.1. Taxonomy (GTDB): domain Bacteria; phylum Pseudomonadota; class Gammaproteobacteria; order Burkholderiales; family Thiobacillaceae; genus CAZOZD01. Next base: position 7,304 of record CAZOZD010000047.1, on the reverse strand, counting down.
TCCATGAAACCCAGGGCGATGGCGGATTTGCCGCTCTTCGGCGCTGCGCCGGCGATGTACAGGCTGTGGCTCAAACAAATCTCCCGCGGGTTACATTCGAATGGACAGCGGTTCCACCCGCCAGATGTCGCGGCAGTATTCGGCGATGGCGCGGTCGGAGGAGAACTTGCCCATGCGCGCCACGTTGAGGATGGACATCCGGGTCCAGCGCGCCGGCTCGCGCCAGACCCGATCGACCTGGTCCTGGCCGTTCACATAAGCGCGGAAGTCTGCGAACACCAGGTATTCATCGTGGCCCATGAGGTTGTCGACGAGCGGCCGGAACAGCTCGGCGTCGCCGTGCGAGAACAGGCCGCTGCCAATCAGGTCGATCACCGCGCGCAGCTCCGGATCGGCCTGGTAGATCTCCCAGGGCCGGTAGTCCCCGGCCTTGATGCGCGCCACTTCATCGGCGGCGTGGCCGAACAGGAAGAAGTTTTCCGCGCCCACCTCCTCGCGGATCTCGATGTTGGCGCCGTCCAGGGTGCCGATGGTGAGTGCGCCGTTCATGGAGAATTTCATGTTGCCGGTGCCGGAGGCCTCCTTGCCGGCGGTGGAAATCTGTTCGGACAGGTCGGCGGCGGGGTAGACCCATTGCGCCATCTTGACGTTGAAGTCGGGCACGAACACCACCTTCAGCCGTCCGGCGACGTCGGGATCGCGGTTGACCACCTCGGCCACGGCGTTGATCAGCTTGATGATCAGCTTGGCCATGCGGTATCCGGGCGCGGCCTTGCCGCCGAAAATGAAGGTGCGCGGGGTGATCTCGGCGCCGGGGTCGCGCTTGATGCGGTTGTAGAGTGCGATGACGTGGAGCAGGTTGAGGTGCTGGCGCTTGTATTCGTGGATGCGCTTGGCCTGTACGTCGAACAGGCTGTCCGGGTCGATGACGATCCCCAGCCGTTCGCGCACCAGGCCGGCCAGCGCCTCCTTGCGGCGTCGCTTGACGGACCGCCAGCGCTCATGGAAGGCCGGATCGTCGGCATGTGCCTCCAGGCCGCGCAGGCGGTTCAGGTCCTTGGCCCAGCCACTGCCCAGGGTGTCGTCGAGCAGGGTGGCGAGCTCCGGGTTGCTGAGCATGATGAACCGGCGCGGGGTGACGCCGTTGGTCTTGTTCTGGAATTTCTCCGGCCAGACATCGTGGAAATCCTTCAGCACCGTGTCGGCCAGCAGGCGGCTGTGCAGCTCGGCGACGCCGTTGATGGCGAAACTGCCGACACAGGCCAGGTTGGCCATGCGCACATAGCGCGGGCCGGATTCGTCGATGATCGACAGGCGGGCGACCTTGTCGAGATCGAAGGGGAAGCGCAGGCGCATGTCGTCCAGAAAGCGGCGGTTGATCTCGAAGACGATCTCCAGATGGCGCGGCAGCAGCTCCTGGAACAGTGGCAGAGGCCATTTTTCCAGCGCCTCGGGCAGCAGGGTATGGTTGGTGTAGGCGAACGTGCGGCGGGTGATGTCCCAGGCGGTGTCCCAGTCGAGGCCGTGTTCGTCGAGCAACAGGCGCATCAGCTCGGCCACCGCGATGGTGGGGTGGGTGTCGTTGAGCTGGGCCGAGTATTTTTCGTGCAGTCGCTCGATCGGCTGGCCGGTGTTGGCGTGGATGCGCAGCATGTCCTGCAGCGAGCAGGATACGAAGAAGTATTGCTGCAACAGGCGCAGGCGCTTGCCGGTATCGGCCTCGTCGTTGGGGTAGAGCACCTTGGAGATGGTCTCCGAGCGTACCTTGCGGATCACCGCGCCGACGTAGTCACCCTGGTTGAATGCCTGGAAATCGAACGATTCGGCGGCCTCGGCGCTCCACAGCCGCAACAGGTTGACGGTATTGACGCCGTAGCCCGGGATGGGGGTGTCGTGCGCCACACCGCGGAACAGGTCGGAGGGCACCCAGCGCACGCGCAGGCGGCCGGCGCTGTCGGTCCAGGTCTCGGTATGGCCGCCGATCTTGACGTCGAAGCGGATGTTGGGGCGGCGCACCTCCCAGGGGTTGCCGTAATGCAGCCAGGTGTCGGAGGTCTCCACCTGCCAGCCGTCCTGGATGAGCTGGTCGAATATGCCGTATTCGTAGCGGATGCCGTAGCCGATGGCGGGGATCTCCTCGCTGGCGAGCGAATCCATGTAGCAGGCGGCGAGCCGCCCCAGGCCGCCGTTGCCCAGCCCGGGTTCTTCCTCGTGGGCGACGATGGCGTCCAGATCCAGGCCGAGCTGGGCGAGCGCGGCGCGGGTGTTCTCGGTGATGCCGAGGCTCAACAGGTTGTTGGCGAGATGGGGGCCGGGCAGGTACTCCGCCGACAGATAGCACACGGTGCGCGGGTTGCTGTCCTGATAGGTCTGCACCGTGTTCACCCAGCGGTGCAGCAGGCGGTCGCGCACGGTGTAGGCCAGGGCCTGGTAATGATCGTTGGCGGTGGCCACTTCTGGAAAACGGCCCTGGATGTAGAACAGGTTGTCGAGGAAGGCCTGGCGCAGGGTGTCCACGCTCAGTCCGGTGCGGGTGTGCTCGGTGGCCGGCTCCGGCATCGGGCAGGCGGGGGCAGGGGGGCAGTGATTTTTCATGGCCATGGTCGGACTCCCTAGAGACGGCGTGGGGGTTGAAAATCGGCGGATTCGATGCAGTACCGGGTCTGGCGGGCGATCTCAAGTTCCTCGTCGGTGCGCACGACGACGATCGCGGCGCGGCTGGATTCGGCCTGGATGAAGCCGTCACGGGTGGGCTCAGCATTACGCACCGGGTCGAGGACGAGACCCAGGCAATCGAGCCCGGCACAGATGCGTTCGCGCAGTGCGGCGGCGTTCTCGCCGGCGCCGCCGGTGAACACCAGTGCATCCAGCCCGCCCAGGGCGACGAAATAGGCGCCGACGTACTTGCGTATCCGGTAAGCGTAGATCGCCAGAGCCAGTGCGGCTTCCGCCTCGCCGGCCGCGGCGCGGGCCAGCACCCGGCGCAGGTCGTTGTCGCCGCACAAGCCTTTCAGGCCGCTCATGCGATTGAGCGCGGCATCCACCTCGGCGCTGGATAGCCCGGCGACGCGGGCGAGATAAGCCGGGATGGCGGGATCGATGTCGCCGCTGCGGCTACCCATCACCAGGCCCTCCAGCGGGGTGAGACCCATCGAGGTGTCGATCGAGCGGCCGCCGGCGATGGCCGTGGCGCTCGCGCCGTTGCCCAGATGCAGGGTGATCAGGCGCAGTTCATCGAGCGGCCGGCCCATGCGCCGGGCCGCCTCGCCGGCGACGAATGCGTGCGAGGTGCCGTGAAAGCCATACCGGCGCACGCCATGCTGCCGATACCACTCTTCCGGCACGGCATAGCGAAATGCATGCTCGGGCATGGCCTGGTGGAATGCGGTGTCGAATACCGCCACCTGGGGCAGCTCCGGAAAGCGTGTCCGGGCGGCCTCGATGCCGGCCAGGTTGGCGGGGTTGTGCAGCGGCGCGAGCGGAACGTTGGCCTTGATACCGTCGAGTGCTTTGGCATCGATGCGGGTGGGCGCCGAGAATCGTTCGCCGCCGTGCACGACACGGTGGCCGATCGCCTCGATGCCCGCCAGATCGTCCTGCCGGCGCGCCTCCAGGCCGGCCAGCACGGCGGCGAGTCCGCCTTCATGGTCCGGCACGGCGAGCCGCCGCTCTGCGTGGCTGGGCGCGCCGCCGGCGTCCCGCCAGTGTTCGACCAGACGGCCTCCGGCCTCGCCGATGCCTTCCAGCAGGCCACCGGCCAGCACCGATTCATCGGCCATGTCGAACAGGCGGTACTTGATCGATGAACTGCCGCAGTTGATGACGAGAATGCGCATGGATGCGGGGCGGAGGAGCTAAGTCGGGGATTATCGCGGAAAAATGTGGCGATTCGGTGTACGTCGGCCGACGCCTGACGAGAACCGCTCAGACCAGCAGCCACCAGGCCGCCACCAGACCGGCGGAGAGGGCCAGCATGCCGGGCACGATGCGGCGGGCAAGCGCCGCGCCGCTGATCAGGCTGGCCAGCACGGTCTTGAACAGGTTGTTGGCGAGCATGGCGATCAGCACCACCGCCACCGCCTGTTCGGCGCCGATGTTGCCCAGGCCAAAGAGGCGCAGACCGGTGAGGGTGATGGCGTCGACGTCGGTGAGGCCGGACACCAGCGCCACCACATAGAGGCCCTGGTTGCCGACCGCGTCGGAAAGCCAGGCGGCGGCGAACAGCACGGCGGCGTAGAGGGCGCCAAAGGTGAGCGCGACGCGGATCTCGGTGGGGTTGCTCACCACCATCTCCGGGGTGTCGGGACGCTCGCTCAGGCCGCGCCAGAACAGCCAGATGACCCCCGCGCCGACCACGATGCCGCCGCCGAACAGGGTGGCCAGGGACGCGAACAGGCTGGGCGAGACCACCGCGACGACGATGCCGAGCCGGAACAGCACCACCCAGTTGGCGATCAGGATGACCAGGGCCGCCATCGGGGTCAGGCGTGGATCGGCACGGCTGGCGCGGGCGAAGGTGAGCGTGGTGGCGGTGCTGGATGCGATGCCGCCGAACAGGCCGGTGAGCAGGGATCCGCGCTGCTGGCCGACGATGCGCAGCGCGGCGTAGCCGGCCAGCGACAGGCCGGAGATCAGCACCACCATCCACCAGATCTGATAGGGGTTGAGGGCCTGGAAGGGCCCGAAGTCGCGGTTCGGCAGCACCGGCAGGATGACCAGCGACAGCACGCCGAATTGCAGTACCGAAACCAGGTCCTTGCGGGTCAGGCGCCGGGTCGCGCCGCGCAGCTCGGTCTTGAAATAGAGCAGGATGGTGGTGGTCACCGCCAGCGCCACCGCGAGCTGCTCGAAACCGTGCCAGACCAGGGCGCCGAGCCCGTAGCACACCACGATGGCGGCCACCGTGGTGGTGCCGGGATCGTCGTCCTCGTCGTTGCGCTGGTAGGCCGCCACCATCATGCCGCCCAAAAGCAGCAGGCCCACGGCCAGCAGCCAGGGTGTGCCGGTCCGTTCCGAGAGCATGGCCAGCAGGGTGCCGGCCATGGCCACCAGCGAGAAGGTGCGCAGTCCTGCCTTGGCGGTGGGGTTGCGTTCGCGCTCCAGACCGATCAACAGGCCGATGCCGATGCTGACCATGAATGGGCCGAGCGGGCCGAGCAGTTCGAAGAATTCATGCATTTTGGGCGGACCGGGGTTGGAAGGGGATGCATCCAGTGTGTTTCATGTTTCAGCCCGGCGCAAACTCATTGGGGGATGGAACGATCCTTGCGACGCACGCTCACGGGCGGTCAGGCCGGGGTCTCAGGTGCGTTCCAGTGTGTCCCTGATCCATTCCCAATGCCTGTCCCTGACCATCACGAACCGGCAGCGGCCTTCCGACAGGTTGGCCCACAGGCCACCGATCAATCGATCATCCTCCGCCGCGCTCCATCGATCCGCGCCTTTGTACTCCACCGCCAGTATCGCGCCCGACGTGCCGTCGCCGTCGGGCAACTGGCAGAGAAAATCGGGGTAGAAGCGGCCATCGGCTTTCTGCAGGAAGAATGAACTGCCTTCGCGACGGACGAGGTTGCGCACCCAGAACCGGATTTTCCCCTGCTGCGCCCACATGTCCAGCTGGCAGGCGCACTCGAATTCTTCCTTGCTGTCGAAGTCGCCGATGCGACCGTAATAGTGCCTGCGGAAATCGAAATGACCGAAGCGGCCATCGTAATCGCGGCTGGGTGCATAGGCCTGGGCGTGAAACTCGAAGGCGTATTGATCCGTCACCGCCACGCGCGTGGCTGCATCGTCGCCAAACAAGGTCTGCTGGTACGCCTTGCCAACCGCCTGCCGGCGCAACTCGCGGATGCGTGCCTCCAGCAGGTTGCGAATCAGGAACTTTTGCAGATTGACACGCGCCAGCGAGAATCCTTCCCGGCGTAGCACGTCGGTGAGCCAGGCGGCGACAAACGCCTGTTTACTGGCATGGGTTAGCGACTGCTCGGGCAGGTTGCGGCACAGCCAGGTGGCAATGCGAACCTCATCCCAGTTTTCGGGTTGATAGACGAGGCCCAGATCGCGCTGCAAATCGGGCAGGAAGCGCGACACCATATGGCCGCCAGCATCGATGTCGATCTCGCCGCCTTCCGACACCTTCAGTGCCGCGCCCAAAGCCGTCAGGTCATCAGCTGTCGGCGCGGCATCGTAGGGAGACAAGTCCCACGGATACTCCAACACCTCCGGGTCATCAAACAGCGCCAGCTCGCCCTGCACGCGCAAGGCCAACTGCGGCACGCGGAAACGCTCGCCCAACTCGGCGGGCGTCTGGAAGAACTCAATGGCCGTGGTGCGGCTGACTTCGGCGGCTTCCACAATCGCCGCCGCAGCGGTTTCGGAGGTAACCGACGCCTTGAGCACTTCGGCTTCATCTTTCGTGAGCGGCGTGCTGATTGTCAGCGTGTTGAGCTTGCCGTCCCAGCTCACCTTGTCACGCACCGGCTTCGGCACGCTCTTCAGGTCGGGTTTTTCGGACAATGTAATCGCTACGGGCCGAACGACCACGCGCCCGGCATGGCCCTCCAGGTCAAGTCGGGCCTGTTCTGCCTTGGCAGCAGTGACGAACTCGGTAACCTCGCGCCGCTCGAACCCAGCACCGGCCACCAGACGATCCCGCAGCGCGCCTGCCGTCTCGGCAAAGTTGCGCGACACCACGAAGGCATAGGACTGGTTCAATGCCTTCGCCTGCCGATGGGCCGCATCCGGCTGCCGCAACACGCGCCCGAGCAATTGTTCCACCGCCGTAGCCGACGACAACGAAGCCATACTGACCAGAATGTAAGCAAACGGGCAGTCCCAGCCCTCGGCCAGTGCCTTCTGGGTGATGACGAATTTCACCGGGCAGGCCGGGTCGGCAATGCCCAGCTTGTAATCGGCATCGATCTGCTCCAGCCCCTTCTCTTCGCCGGTGGCCACCACGATTTCGCTGGCGGGGATGCCGTGGTTGGTGATCAGCTCGTTTTTTACCTTCTCGAAATCCAGCGTCTCTATGCCAGCGCGGCGTGGTTCGGACTGAATCAATACCAGCGGGCGCAGGTAGGCGGCACCAGCCCGACGTTCTTCATCCGCCAGCTTGTGCAGGGCATCGCGTCGGCCAATAGCGTCGGCCAGACACTGCTGCCAGTTGGGCTCGGTTTCCAGCACCACCGGCAGTTTGATCATTTCTTCCGCCTTCAATTCGGCGGCGGACACGCTGTGCAGCACGTTGCTGGGCGTGCGCTCCAGATCAGGCGTGGCGGTCAACTCCATCACACCGCTGGGGCGGA
>CAZOZD010000046.1:5059-11926 GCA_964584195.1 uncultured Burkholderiales bacterium | reverse complement strand
CACGCATCGCCCGGCCTCACGGCCGGGCGCGGATTGAAACCGCTACCCATCCGCGCACCGATATTTGCGACCTGTATGCCAACCAGGATGCCTACGGACTGGGGCCGGGCCTTTACCCCAAGGGCGCGGCCCCGGTGCCGCCCCTGCACCCGTTCTGCCGCTGCATGCTGGTCAGCCGGCGCCTGAAATCTGCCAAGGGCGCCAAGTTCAAGCCCGAGGCGCACCGCACCTATCTGCGCGAGGTGATGCGCGAGGGCGGGGTAGCGGAGGCGGCCAAGGTGGTCGGCAGCCGGGCGAAGCTGGCGGTGGCGCTGACGCAATCGCCCGTCGAGGCGGTGTTCAACATTCACCGGCCGGCGCCGTATCGGCTGGGGCGGGTGGGGGATAATGCGGGGATGGATTTTTCATCATTCACCGGGCAGAGGCCAGGGCTGGCCAATCTTCCGCCCATACGGGTTACCGAGTTGACGGGCGACGAGTTTGGGCAAGGATTGCCACGCAGGGCGCTTGCGCTGGCGGCTGATGCCAAGTTGCGCGTCTTGCAAAAGGGAGATGGCCTGCCGAATGCGGATACAGGGTGGCGGCTCAGGATCAACAAGCAAGGGCGCAAGAAGATGGGCGACAACGCCGAACTATCTGCGGCGGAATCAAAATCTGTCGCCGGTATCGAGTCGCTTGCCGAGCGGGCTGTGGTTGCGGAGCGGCATGCAGACCTTGAACACCATAACGAATTTGTCCGCGCGGTCTATAGACTTTATGCGCCACTGCTAATCAATGGCGTGCCATATCGCGTCAAATTGACAGTAAAGGATTATGTTGGGTTAGCGGCCAAAAAAGAATTGCATGCATTGGCTGCCGTAGAAATAGAACGCGCCCCGCTGGGGATCTCCCCGACCTCCTCCGCCGAAGCATCGGTACAGTCAGGCCAGCCAACCACGGGACGCACAATCAGTATAACTGATCTGCTTCGCGATGCAACCAGAAACAACGGCTCGCCGTTTGATCTATGACGGCATGCGTTCGCCGTCTTCGAACGCCTCCCGTCCGTCCATGCTGTGATGCACCGCATCGCCCGGCCTCACGGCCGGGCGCGGAACGAGCGCTTTACGCTCGTTCACCCTCACCCGCCGCTTCGCGTCGGCCTCTCCCGGCGGGAGAGGCACCCCCCCCATTGAGTGTGTTTCAGGAATGACAACAAGAAGGGGAGTGACGCGCCTGAACCTCAGCCTCAGCGATCAATCGGGGTATTCACCACCCACTCGATCAGCGCCTCCTGCACCGGACCAATGCGGGCGGCATTGGCGTGATTGACGAACAGCACCACGATGCGGCGGCGGCCGTCGCGGTCAAGCACGTAACCGGCCAGATTGCGCACCCCGTTGAGTGTGCCGCTCTTCAGCCAGCCGCGCCCGGCCAGCGGGGTGCCGTTGAGGCGCCGGCGCTGGGTACCCTCCTGGCCCAGCGCGGGCAGCGAGGCGGCGAATTCGAAATGGAGCGGCTGGCGCGTAGCCCAGTCGAGCAGGCGCGCCATCGAGGCGGCCGAGATACGTTCCACGCGCGACAGGCCGGAGCCGTTTTCCAGCACCAGTTCGGGGATGTCCAGCCCGCGCCGGGCGAGCCAGGCACGCACCGCGGCATCGGCCTTGTCCCAGGTCGCGGGCGCGCCGGCATGGGCAAGCCCGAGATTGAGATACAGCATCTTGGCCATGACGTTGTTGCTGTGCTTGTTGATGTCGCGCACCATCTGCGCCAGCGGCGGCGAGTCGAATTCCAGCCAGGGCCGGGCCGTATCCGGCCGCGGGCCGAGCCGCACCGTTCCATCGAATTCGCCGCCCAGCTCGCGCCACAGGGCGCGGAAATACACCGCGACGGTGGCCGGCGGGCAGAGCAGGTTGAGCCACAACACGCGCTCGCCACAGGACTCGGCATGACGACCGGAAACGCGCAGACTGTCGTCCTCGCGCACCACCTCGATGCGGTCACGGCCATCGCAGGGGGCGCGATGGTCGATGCGGACCGCATTGTCGACCGGCAATGCCGGCGGATCGAGGCGCGCGGCGAGCCCCGCCGGGCCCGGGGCGAGACGCAGCGCAACCGTGTTGTAATTGACCAGCAAGGCAGTGGGCGCGGCGTTGTAGGGGCGCAGCGGGGCATTGTCGAATTCGCCCGGATCGGTCGTGGCGATGTCGTACAGACTATTGTCGATGCGCACCTCGCCGCGAATCTCGCGCAGCCCCCGGGCACGCACCTCACGCAGCAGCAGCCAGAACCGTTCCAGGGTCAGTGAAGGATCGCCGCCGCCCACTAAAATCAGGTCGCCCTCCAGCACCCCGTCCTTCACCTCGCCGTCGATCCAGACCCCGGTCCGCCAGGTGTGGGCCGGTCCCAGGGTGTCGAGCACGGCGAGGGTGGTGACCAGCTTCATCACCGAAGCGGGGTTGAGCACGCGATTCTCCCCCACCGCCAGGGCCGGCCGCGCCTCGCCCGGATCCTGCACCACCAGGCCGATGTCGGCGAGCGGAATTCCGGCCTCGTTAAGGGCGCGCTGGATGGGGCCGGGCAGGGACTGGGCGACCACCGGGCCGGCGATGAACACGAACAGCAGGACGATTAGGCGGCGCATGCGTGGAAGTCAAAAACACTGGGCCGATACCGCCCCCACCGTACGGCAACTTGCCGATACTGGCAAGGCAGGCGATATTCGCACCGAGGAGACGCCATGCCCGCTTACCCATTGATCGTCGACATCCAGCCCTCGCGCATCCTGCGCCTGGCATTGCTCGGCGCGCATCTGCTGGCCGCACTGGCGGCAGGACTCGCCGATCTGGCGCTGCCAGCACAGGGCTTGCTTTGGCTGGCCGTGCTCGCTGGCGCGGCCTGGACCCTGCGGCCGCAGGCCACCACGCGCCTGCGCCTGCTTGCCGATGGCGGCCTGGAGGTGGCCGACACTCGGGCCGGCTGGCGCCCGGCCCGGGCACTTCCGGGCGGCACGGTCACCGCCTCCCTGTGCGTGCTGCGTTACCGCATCGAGGACGAACGCGGTGCGCGGGCCCTGATCCTCCTGCCCGACAGCCTGGCGGCGGAGCCCTTCCGGGCGCTACGTCTGTGGCTGCGCTGGAAGATCGATCACGGCCTGGGTGCGCGGCCGGAGCGTGGACCGGTACAATCCGGCCCATGAACTCCGCTCGAACCGGCATGCGCCCCATTTCAACCGCAATCGCCTGCGTGCTGCTTGCCGTGCTCACCCCGGCCCAGGCCACAACCGGCCTGCAGGCACTGGAAGACCGGGTGCGACAGGTCGAGCGTTCGGCCGAGGCGAGGCAGGCCGCGCTCGCGGCGGGCCGGCGCGAGGCGCGCTTTTGCGACAACTGCCATGGCCAGAACGGGGTCAGCGTGCACCCGCACATCCCCAACCTGGCCGGGCAGAATCCGGTATACCTCGCCCACCAGAACGAGAAGTTCGCCGATGGCCGCCGCCAGGACCCCTTCATGACCCGGCTATTGAAGGCCATTGCTGCCGAGGACCGCTTCAACCTGGCGATTCATTACGCCAGCCTGCCACCCCCGCCGGCCCTGCCCCAGGACGCACGTCTGGTGGCACAGGGACGGGCAGTATATGAGCGGTCCTGCCAGGGCTGTCATGGCCGCCAGGGGCATGGCAGCCGGGAGATTCCCCGCCTGGCCGGCCAGCACCCGCGCTACGTCACCAGCGCGCTCAACCACTACCGCCAGGAGGGGGGTGCCCGCCGCGACCCGGCCATGGTGTCGGTGGCCAAGGGCTTGCGCGACGCGGACATCACCGCGGTCGCGGCCTTCGTCGCCAACCTGAACTGAGCCACCTCACGCCGATCCGGTCAGGCGCTTGTACTTTTCCATCAGTTGATCGGGACTTTCGACATAGTCCGGGTTGAGCGGAATACAGTCGACCGGGCAGACCTCGCGGCATTGCGGGGTGTCGAAATGGCCGACGCATTCGGTGCATTTGTTGGGGTCGATGACATAGATGTCCTCGCCCTGGGAGATGGCGTCGTTGGGGCACTCGGGCTCGCATACGTCGCAGTTGATGCATTCGTCGGTGATCATCAGGGCCATGGCAGATTCCTTCGCTCGTTATTGGTGACCGTAGGTGACCGGTCGTGCAAGAAGGCGTGAATTTTATCCGTTCTACCGCGCGGCGAGGCGTTCGGCGATGGCGGGATGCACGAATGCACGCACATCCCCGCCCAGGCGGGCAATCTCGCGCACCATGCTGGCGGAGATGAACATGTACTGGTCGGCCGGGGTGAGGAACACGGTCTCCAGCTCGGGATCGAGGCTGCGGTTCATTCCGGCGAGCTGGAATTCGTACTCGAAATCGGACACCGCACGCAGGCCGCGCAGCACCAGATGGGTACCCTCCTCGCGCAGGCATTCGACCAGGAGACCGTGAAACGGTCGCACCGTGACGTTTTCAAGCCCGGCCAGGCAGATGCGGGCCATTTCCACACGCTCTTCCAGCTCGAAGTGGGGCCGCTTGTTGACGTTGGCCGCAACGGCCACCACCACCGCGTCGAAGATGCGCGCCGCGCGCCGCACCAGATCCTCGTGGCCGCGGGTGAGTGGATCGAACGTGCCGGGATAGACGATCTTGCGCGTCAAGGCGCCTCCAGTAGACAGAAATGGCTGCGACCGGCGCGGCCCTCGCGCACCACCGTGAAGCCGGTGGTATCGAGCCGGTCACCGTACTCGACATAGATTCTACCCGCCGGCCTCAGGCGTGTCGCCGCCCGGGCGAGCGCCTCGGCGGCGAGATCGCTGGCGAACGGCGGGTCGATGAAGATCAGGTCGAATGCGCCGCAATCGCCGCAAAGGTATGCAAACGCATCCTGCGCCCGCACCGTCAGGCCAGGCAGCGCCAAACGCTCGGCATTGCGACGCAGGCTATCGACCGCGCGCGCATCGCGTTCGATGAGCACCACTTCGGCCGCCCCCCGCGAGGCGGCCTCGAATCCGAGCGCGCCGCTGCCGGCGAACAGATCGAGGCAGCGCCAGCCCTCCAGGCGCTGGCCGAGCCAGTTGAACAGGGTCTCGCGCACCCGGTCCGGGGTCGGGCGCAGGCCGGGCAGATCGGGAAAATCCAGCATCAGGCGGCGGCGCGCGCCGCCGATGATGCGCACCCGTTGCCGCCGGACCGCCTCAGCGCGGGCCGGCATCGGCCTGGCCGCCCACCACCACGCTGTGCAGCGCGTCCGGGTCGATGCGGCGGCGGAATGCCTGGGTCACCGCCTCGCGGCTGACCGCATCGACCTGTTTCGGATAGCGGTCGAGCCAGTCCAGCGGCAGGCGATAGAAACCGAGCAGGACGAGGTGGTCGAGGATCTTGCGGTTGCTGTCCAGGCGCAGCGGGAAGCTGCCGATCAGGTTGTTCTTCGCCTGGGTGAGTTCGGCCTCGGTCGGGCCCTCGCGGATGAAACGGCGTAAAGTGTCGCGCGCCACCTGCACCGCCTGGTCGGTGGCCTCGCGCTGGGTCTGCAGGCCGATCAGGAAGGGGCCGAGATCGGCCAGCGGCATGAAATAACTGTAGGCGCTGTAGGCGAGCCCGCGTTTCTGGCGGATTTCATCGAGGATGCGCGAATCGAAGCCGCCGCCACCGAGCACATAGTTGCCGACCAGGAGCGGGAAATAGTCCGGATCGTCGCGCCTCATGCCCAATGCACCGATGAATACATGGCTTTGCGTGGCGTGGTGGGACAACACCTGCTCCGAACCTTCCGCCCCGGCCTGCACCGGCAGCGGCAGTTCCGGCGCCTCGCCCGGCGGCAGGCCCGCGGCGAGCTGTCCGGCGATGCGCGCCGCTTCTTCCCGACTGATGTCGCCCATGAGGGCGATGATCATGTTCTCGGCCCGGTAATGGCGGGCGTGGAATGCGACCAGATCATCACGCTGAAGGACTGCGATGCCGCCCTCGTCGCCGGACTCGGGCAGGCCATAGGGATGCGCGCCATAGAGGGCGGCATGGAATGCACGGCTGCCGATCACTTCCGGCCGGGTGTTGGCCTCGCGCAGGCGGGCCAGGGTCCGCGCCCGCTCGCGTTCCAGCACCGCGACATCGAAATGCGGCCGCGCCAGGATCGCCGCCAGCACCGCCAGGGCGGGCTCGCGCAAGGGCGGGCTGGACAGGGTGCGCAGATTAAAGCCGGCACGGTCGCGATCGAAATGACCGGAAAGCTGGGCACCCACATCGGCCAGGCGCTCGGCGATCTCGGTCTCCGTCCAGGAACCGGCGCCCAGTTCCATCATCGCCCGGGTGAGGCCGGCCAGGCCCGCGCGCTCGGGCGTGTCGCGCACGCTGCCGGCGCCAAAATGGACGGCCACGTCGAGCATGGGCAGGCCATGGTTCTGCACGAACAGTACGCGCGCGCCTTGCGGCGTGCTCCAGTGCTGGATGTCGAGCGCAGCCTGGGCGACGCCCAGCCAGGCCCAGACGACGAATCCCAGAACGAAGCGGGGGATCAGGGCTTCAATTTGCATGACGGCCTCCGAAACGGGGCAATGCGGGGCGATTCTCCGGCATGGGCTGCGGGTCGAGCACGGCGACGGTGAGGCGGTCGTCCTGCAGTATCTCGCGTGCCGCCGCGCGCACCGCCTCGGCGCTCACCTCGGCCAGGCGCTTGAAGCGGATGGCCTGCGCCTGCCAGGGCAGGCCGGCGATCTCCCACTGGCCGATCTGCATGCCCTGATAGAAAAGGGAGTCCTGCTGGAACACCTGGGCAGCGAGCACCTGCGCCTTCACCCGTTCAAGCTCCCGTTCGGCCACGCCCTCCTCGACGATGCGCGCCAGCTCGGCATGAATCGCCGCTTCCAGATCGCCCACCTTCACGCCAGGCA
>CAZOZD010000046.1:316-5049 GCA_964584195.1 uncultured Burkholderiales bacterium | reverse complement strand
TCACGCCCTCGGCCGGCTCGGCGGTGATGTAGAACATGGCCGGCCCCCGTCCGATGCCGTCATAGCCCGCGCCCACGCTCACCGCCATGCGCCTCTCGCGCACCAGGGCGCGCGGCAAGCGGGCCGAATCATGCCCGTCCAGCACCCCGGCCAGCACTTCCAGGGCATAGGGCTGACGATCCTGGTCCGGGTCGGTCAGGCGCGGCGCCTGCCAGGCAAGCGCCAGCATGGGCAGCTTCGCCGGCGCCTTCAGGTTCACCCGGCGCGTGCCCGCCTGCGGCGGCTCGTTCTGGGGCTTGCGCTCAGGCAGGGCACGCGCCGGGAGGGCGCCGAAATGACGTTCGGCCAGGGCGAACACCGCCTCCGGGTCGACATCGCCGACCACCACCAGCACGGCGTTGTTGGGCGCATACCAGTCGCGATACCAGCGCGCCGCGTCCTCCACCCGCATGTGGCGCAGGTCGTCCATCCAGCCGATCACCGGGTGCCGGTATGGATGGGTCAGGAAGGCGCTGGCCATCAGTGCCTCGAACAGACGCGCGCGGGGCCGGTCCTCGGTGCGCAGACGACGTTCCTCCATCACCACCTGGATCTCCTTGGCGAACTCGTCCGGCGACAGCACGAGGTTGGCCATGCGATCGGCCTCCAGGCGAAACGCGAGTTTCAGCCGGTCCTTCTGCAGGGTCTGGAAATAGGCGGTGTAATCGCGCGAGGTGAATGCATTCTCGCGCCCACCGGCCGCGGCGATGCGGCGCGAGAACTCGCCCGCCGGCACCTCGCGGGTACCCTTGAACATCATGTGTTCGAGCACGTGCGCCACACCGGTGACGCCATAGCCCTCGTCCATGCTGCCGGCCCGGTACCAGATCTGGCTCACCACCACCGGCGCACGCCGGTCGGTCTTCACCACCACCTTCATGCCGTTGCCGAGCACCCGCTCAAAGCCGCCCTCGTCGGCCACGGCCACGCCCAATGCGAGCCAGAGCGTGACCACGACGGCGAGCCGGCGTCCGATTGCGATCCAGGTCATTCATTCATCCTTTCGTGAGTGCGCGCCCATGCGTCGCCGCGTGCCCCCATCGGCACCGCGGCGGACGCGAAGCGCCCGGGGCCGCATGATAGAATCGATGGCCAATCTTCGCCCGTTTCCGATCCATCCGTCACAGACCCCGCGCAATCGTGTTTGGTTTCTTCAAGTCCGGCAAGTCCCCGGACGCCGCCCCCACCGAGAACGCTCCAGTCGAGGCCCGCCGCCCCGGCTGGATGGATCGTCTCAAGGCCGGGCTGGCCAAGACCCGGGGGGTGCTCAACACCCCGGTCGCCGACCTGGTGCGCCGCCATCCGAAGATCGACGAGGCGCTCTATGAGGAGCTGGAGGAGATCCTGCTCACCGCCGATGTCGGCGTCGATGCCACCCGCCACCTGCTCGATGCCCTGCGCCAGCGCGTCAAGCGCGACCGCCTGGAGGACGCCGGCCAGTTGCGTGATGCACTCAAGGCCCTGGTCGCCGAACTGCTTGCGCCGCTGGAACAGCCGCTCGATGTATCCACTGCGCGCCCGTTCGTGATCATGCTGGCCGGCATCAATGGCGCCGGCAAGACCACCACCATCGGCAAGCTGGCCAAACGGTTCCAGGCCGATGGGCGGCGGGTGCTGCTCGCCGCCGGCGACACCTTCCGCGCCGCGGCGCGCGAGCAGCTCATGGTATGGGGCGAACGCAACGGCGTCGAGGTCGTCACCGGCCAGGGCGGCGACCCGGCGGCGGTGACCTTCGACGCCGTGCAGTCGGCGCGCGCACGCGGCATCGACGTGGTGCTGGCCGACACCGCCGGGCGCCTGCCCACCCAGATGCACCTGATGGAAGAGATCCGGAAGGTGCGCCGGGTGATCCAGAAGGCCGATCCTGCCGCCCCGCATGAGGTCCTGCTGGTGCTCGACGCCAACATCGGCCAGAACGCACTGATGCAGGTGAAGGCATTCCACGAGGCCATCGAGGTGTCCGGTCTGGTGCTGACCAAGCTCGACGGCACCGCCAAGGGCGGCGTCATCGCCGCCCTGGCGCAGCGCGGCCAGAGCAGCGGCCTGACGATCCCGGTGCGCTACATCGGCGTCGGCGAGGGTCTGGACGACCTCATGCCCTTCGTGGCTGACGAATTCGTCGAAGCACTGTTCGGCTGATGGAAGGCGCGGCCATGATCGAGCTGTCCGAGGTCACCAAGCGTTATCCAGGCGGCCACGAGGCCCTGTCCGGCATCAGTCTCAAGATCGAGCGCGGCGAGATGGTGTTCCTCACCGGCCACTCCGGCGCAGGCAAGAGCACACTGCTCAAGCTCATCGCCGCCATCGAACGCCCCACCTCCGGCCACGTCATCGTCAACGGCCAGAACCTGGGCCGCATGAAACGCGGCGCACTGCCCTACTTCCGGCGCAACATCGGCCTCATCTTCCAGGACCACAAGCTGCTCTACGACCGGCCGGTGTTCGACAACGTGGTGTTGCCGCTGCACATCCAGGGCGTGACCGGGCACGAGGCCGGCAAGCGGGTGCGCGCCGCACTCGACAAGGTGGGCCTGCTCAACAAGGAGCGTGCCCGCCCCATCACCCTCTCCGGCGGTGAACAGCAACGCCTGTGCATCGCCCGCGCCGTGGTCAGCCGGCCGCCCCTCCTGCTCGCCGACGAACCCACCGCCAACCTGGACGAGGCCTATGCGCGCGAGATCATGGACATGTTCAAGGCATTCAACGAGGTCGGCGTGACCCTGATCATCTCCACCCACGACCAGGAACTGATCCACGCCTACGGCGGCCGGGTGATCAGCCTGGACCATGGCCGGCGGGTGGACGCACGGGTGGACGCATGAAGGCCTGGATCGACCACAACCTGCACAGCCTCAACTTCGCCACCGGCCGCCTGCTCGCCGCGCCGCTGGCCACCCTGTTCAGCACCCTGGTGATCGGCATCGCGCTGAGCCTGCCGCTCGGACTCTACATCCTGCTGCTCAACGCCGACCACGCCGCCGGTCCCTGGCGCGACGGGCCGGACATGAGCGTGTTCCTGGCCATGGAAATCTCCGATGCCACGGCGCGCCAGCTGGCGGAAGACCTGGAACGCCGCCCGGACATCGCCGCCACCCGTTTCATCCATCGCGACGAGGGCCTCGAAACACTGCGCGCCGGCAGCGGCATGGACATCGCCGCCGGCCTGCGCGACAACCCCTTGCCGCACGCCATCAGCCTCACCCCCGAGCCGGGCGCACCGGAACGGCTGGAGGCACTGGCCGCCGAGTTGCGCGCCCTCGATGCGGTCGAGCGGGTATCGGTCGATGCCGACTGGGCGAGGCGGCTGTCCGCCCTGCTGCGTTTCGGCCAGGACCTGGTCTGGATGCTCGCCATCCTGCTGGGTTTCGCCATGGCGGCCATCACCGGCAACACCATCCGCCTGCAGATCTACGCCCTGCGCGACGAGATCGAGGTGTCTCGCCTGATCGGCGCCACCGATCGATTCATCCGCCGTCCATTCCTCTATTTCGGCGCCCTGCAGGGCCTGCTCGGCGGGCTCGCCGCCTGGGGACTGGTCAGCGCCGGCCTGGGCGTGCTGGACGACAGCGTCGCCCGCCTGGCCCAGACCTACGCCAGCGAATTCAGCCTCATCCGGCTCGGCCCGGTCGAGGTGGCGGCACTGCTTGCCACGTCCACCCTGCTCGGCTTCCTCGGCGCATTCCTGGCCGTGGCGCACAGCCTGCGCCGCCTGGCCTGAGGCCCGGGCCGCATGGAGCGCGCCGGCGCATGAGCATGAACCGCCTGACCCTTGAACTGCCGCCGCCCGGCCAGCGCCGATCCTGGCCACGCCCGCCCGGTTCGGCCGACGCGTTGCGGATCGCCGGGCTGGCCGGCTCGGCCCGCCTGCTGGTGCTCACCGAAACGGCGCAGGAAGCCACCCGGCTGGCCGAGGAGATCGCCTGGTTCGGGCCCGGGCTCGACGTGAAGTCCTTTCCGGACTGGGAAACGCTGCCCTACGACCCCCTCTCGCCCCACCCGGACCTGGTCTCGGAACGACTCGCCGCACTCTGGCTGACCGCCCAGGACCGGGTCGACGTGCTGGTGGCGCCGGTGGCCACCGCCATGCAGCGCCTGGCGCCGCCGGCATTCATCGCCGGACACGCATTCCTGTTCCGCCAGGGCGAACGCTTCGACCTCGCCCCCTTCCGCGAACGGCTCGCCGACGCCGGCTACAGCGCCGTGAGCCAGGTACTGAGTCCGGGCGAATACGCCGTGCGCGGCGGCATCGTCGACCTGTTTCCGATGGGCTCCGCCCTGCCCTACCGCATCGACCTGTTTGATGACGAGATCGAATCGATCCGCGCATTCGACCCCGACACCCAGCGCACCCTGTACAAGGTCAACGACGTGCGCATCCTGCCGGCGCGCGAGTTTCCTCTCGACGAGGCCGGCATCGCCCGCTTCCGCCAGAACTTCCGCGACCGTTTCGAAGGCGACCCGTCCAGGAGCCGCATCTACAAGGACGTATCGAACCGGCTGGCGCCGGCGGGGGTGGAGTATTACCTGCCCCTGTTTTTCGACCACACCGCGACCCTGTTCGAGCACTTGGGCACAGCCACCACCCTGGTCCTGCACGGCGAAGTCCTGGCCGCCGCGGAAGGCTTCTGGAACGACACCCAGAGCCGGCACCGCCTGCTCGCCGGCGAGCGTGACCGACCCCTGCTGCCGCCCGC
>CAZOZD010000046.1:0-306 GCA_964584195.1 uncultured Burkholderiales bacterium | reverse complement strand
AACTGTTCCTGCGCCCGGACCAGTTCTTCGCCGCGATGAAGGCCTTCGGCCGGGTGGACATCGACACCGCCCCGGAAGGGGAGTGCGCGCTTGCCGCCGCGCCGACGGTACAGGTGGACCGCCGCGCCGAGGTCCCCTACCAGCTCCTGAAGGCACACCTCGACCGATTCGCGGGCACCACCCTGCTGGTGGCCGAAAGTCTGGGCCGGCGCGAGACCATGACCCAGGCCCTGGCCGAAAACGGGCTGAAACCGGAATTGACCGAGGGCTGGCCATTCCAGGAATCAGGAATCCGGGATCAGGGAT
>CAZOZD010000045.1:0-12157 GCA_964584195.1 uncultured Burkholderiales bacterium | reverse complement strand
GGGCTACGGTGCGCGAGCATGTCGGGGTGGTATTGCAGCATCCGGTGCTGTTCAATGCCAGTGTGCGGGAAAATCTGGAGCTCGGGCGCTCCCGCCCCGATGCCGAACTGTGGCGGGCGCTGTCCATCGCCCAGTTGCGTGAAGTGGTCGAAGGCTTGCCGGAGGGGCTCGATACCCGGGTCGGGCGCCAGGGTGTGCGTCTGTCCGGCGGTCAACGGCAGCGCCTGGCGATCGCCCGCATGCTGCTGGGCGAGCCAGAGGTTGTGATCCTGGACGAAGCCACCTCGGCGCTGGACAGCGCCACCGAACAGCGCCTGCATGCCGCCATGGCCGATTTCCTGAGTGGTCGCACCACGCTGATCATTGCGCATCGCCTGTCCGCAGTACGCCAGGCCGACCGCATCCTGGTGTTCGAGAACGGCCATATCGTGCAGTCCGGGGAGCACGCTGAGCTGATCCGGCGCGATGGACTGTATCGCAAGCTGTACGCGGGTGAAGCCTGAGCCTTTCTCGCGCATGAGCGTTTGGAGTCGATGTTTCACGTGAAACAGCCATACTCTTTGGCGTAGAATGCGCGCCTTCGCAAGAATCCTGTCCGGATCGATAACTCAATGATTTTTACTGACAAGTTCGAGGTGATCGTGGTCGGTGGCGGGCATGCCGGCTGCGAGGCGGCGCTGGCGGCGGCACGCATGGGCCGCGCCACGCTGCTGCTCACGCACAACCTCGACACCCTGGGCCAAATGTCTTGCAACCCGTCCATCGGCGGCATCGGCAAGGGTCATCTGGTCAAGGAGGTGGATGCGCTGGGCGGGGTCATGGCCCTTGCCACCGACGAGGCCGGCATCCAGTTCCGCACCCTCAATTCGAGCAAGGGGCCGGCGGTACGCGCCACCCGGGCCCAGGCCGACCGTGTGCTGTACCGGCGTGCGATCCGTCGGCGACTGGAAAATCAGGCCAATCTCACCCTGTTTCAGCAGGCGGTGGACGACCTGATCCTGGAGGGTGACCGGGTGGTCGGGGTCCGCACCCAGCTCGGCCTGCTGTTTGGCGCCGAAGCTGTGGTGCTGACCGCAGGCACCTTCCTCGCCGGGCTCATCCATGTCGGGCTGGAGAATTTCCAGGCCGGGCGGCTGGGTGATCCGCCCTCGATCTCGCTCGCGGCCCGCCTGCGCGAACTGCAACTGCCGGCGGGGCGCCTCAAGACCGGCACGCCGCCGCGCATCGACGGGCGCAGCATCGATTATTCGCAGTTGCGCGAGCAGCCCGGCGATGATCCGCTGCCCGTGTTCTCGTTCATGGGCAACGCCGGCATGCATCCGCGCCAGTTGCCTTGTTGGCTGACCGAGAGCAATGCACGTACCCACGAGATCATTCGCGCCGGACTGGATCGGTCGCCCCTGTTCACCGGGGTCATCGAGGGTGTGGGGCCACGCTATTGCCCATCGATCGAGGACAAGATCACCCGCTTCGCCGACAAGGATTCGCATCCAATCTTTATCGAGCCGGAGGGGCTCGACACGCACGAGGTCTATCCCAACGGCATTTCCACCAGCCTGCCGTTCGATGTCCAGCTCGAACTGGTGCGCTCCATCCGCGGCCTGGAGGACGCCCGCATCCTGCGCCCGGGGTATGCCATCGAATATGATTATTACGATCCGCGCGCACTCAAACCCAGCCTGGAGACCCGCGCCATCGCCGGTTTGTTCTTCGCCGGCCAGATCAACGGCACCACCGGTTACGAGGAGGCTGCTGCACAGGGGCTGCTCGCCGGCATCAACGCCGGCCTTCATGTTGTCGGTGAGCCGGCCTGGTGGCCGCGCCGGGACGAGGCCTATCTCGGCGTGATGGTGGACGACCTGATCACACGCGGCGTGTCGGAACCGTATCGCATGTTCACCAGCCGCGCCGAGTATCGTCTGTCATTGCGTGAGGACAATGCCGACCTGCGCCTTACCGAGACCGGCCGCCGTCTGGGGGTGGTGGACGATGCCCGCTGGGCGCGCTTCGATGCCAAGCGCGAGGCGGTGGCGCGCGAGATCGAGCGGCTCCGGTCGACCTGGGTCAACCCGAATGTGCTGCCCGAGGCGGACGCGTTACGGGTTCTCGGCAAGACGATCGAACGGGAATACAGTCTGTTCGACCTGTTGCGCCGGCCGGAGGTGGATTACGCCGGCCTGATGACCCTGCCGCGGGCGGGTGAGCCGCTGGCCGATGCCGATGCACGCGAGCAGGTGGAGATCGAGGCCAAGTACGCCGGTTATGTGGAACGGCAAAAGGAAGAGATCGCCCGTCAACGTGACATCGACGACCTGCCCCTGCCTGGGGACATGGATTATCTGTCCATCAAGGCGCTGTCGATCGAGGTGCGGCAAAAGCTCGACCGCCAGCGCCCCGCCACGCTGGGCCAGGCGGCGCGCATTTCGGGTGTGACGCCAGCGGCGATTTCGGTCCTGCTGGTGCATCTCAAGCGGCGAGGCCAGACACCCGGCCCGGAGGTACGGGCGTGAGTGGCGCACATCCGCTCGCCGCGGATCTGGACCGTGGCCTCGCCGGACTGGGTGTCGTGCTGGCCGGGCCGGCCCCCGCCAGGCTGCTCGCCTACCTGGAGTTGATGCGGCGTTGGAATCGAACCTACAACCTCACCGCCATCGATACGCCGGAACGCATGCTCACCCACCATCTGCTCGACAGTCTGGCGATCCTGCCCTACCTCGATGCGGATCGCCTGCTCGACGTCGGCAGCGGCGCCGGCCTGCCCGGAATTCCGCTCGCCCTGGCCCGACCGGGGCTTGATCTCACCCTGTGCGAAGCCAGCGCCAAGAAGTGCGCGTTCATGCGCCAGGCCTGCATCGAGCTGGGACTGGCCAATGTCGAGGTGTGGCAGGGACGGGTGGAGTCGTTTCGCGGAGAAACGGGTTTTCCCCGGATCGTATCGCGTGCGTTCAGCGATCTCGGCGAATTCATCCGCCTGAGTGCGCATCTGCTGGCGCCGGGCGGGCGCTGGCTGGCAATGAAGGGGACGTCGCCCGAGGCCGAGATGGCCGCCCTGCAAGGTGTCCGGGTAGAGCGCGTGGTGCGTCTTGATGTGCCTGGCCTGGGCGCGCAGAGGCATCTGATCATTCTCGAAAAGGAGTCCGCCGCGTGAACGCAGCGACCTCAGTGGCCCGCATACTGGCAGTCACCAATCAGAAGGGCGGGGTGGGCAAGACTACCACCGCCGTCAACCTGGCCGCCGGCTTGAGCGAACTCGGCCAGCGTGTGCTGTTGATCGACCTTGACCCGCAGGGCAATGCCACCATGGGCAGCGGAGTCGAAAAGCGCGCCTGCGCGCACACCGTGTACCATGTCCTGTTGCGCCAGGCCCGTATCGCCGAGGCGATCCAGGTCGCGCCGCGCGCCGGATATGCCGTGCTTCCAGCCAATCGCGACCTTGCCGGCGCCGAGGTCGAACTGGTGGCGGAAGCTCGCCGCGAATACCGGCTCAAGGAGGCGCTGGAAACGCATGCGGAGGAATACGATTTTATCCTCATCGATTGTCCGCCCGCCCTCAACCTGCTCACCGTCAATGCGCTCGCCGCCGCTCATGCGGTACTGATTCCGATGCAGTGCGAATATTTCGCCCTGGAGGGCTTGTCCGATCTGGTCAACACCATCAAGAAGGTGAAGGCCGGTCTTAATCCGGGCATCGAGATCGAGGGCCTGCTGCGCGCCATGTTCGACCCCCGCAACAGTCTGGCGCAACAGGTGTCCGAACAGATCAAGCGCCACTTCGGCGACAAGGTGTACGACACCGTGATTCCGCGCAACGTGCGCCTGGCCGAGGCGCCCAGTCATGGCTTGCCGGGTCTTGCCTACGACCGCACCGCCAAGGGGGCCCAGGCGTATCTGCAACTGGCCGGCGAGATCGTTGCCCGGCGTCAGGTGAACCGCCGCAAAACACAAGGACGAGGAAAGGAATAAATCATGCCCAAGCTCAAAGGACTGGGTCGGGGGCTGGACGCCCTCCTTTCGGAAGGGGAAACCCAGGGGGGTGAGCGCTTGCTTACCGTGCCGGTCGACAGTCTGGCGCCCGGCCGTTATCAACCGCGCACGCGCATGGATGAAACGGCGCTGGCGGAGCTGGCCGAATCGATTCGTGCCCAGGGACTGATGCAACCCATCCTGGTACGTGCGGTGGAGGGCGGCGGCTACGAAATCATCGCCGGCGAGCGGCGCTGGCGGGCCTGCAAGCTGGCCGGCCTGAGCGAGGTGGCGGTGCTCGCGCGTGAAGTGGCCGACGACGTGGCATTGAAGATGGCGCTGATCGAGAACATCCAGCGTGAAGATCTCAATCCGCTCGAAGAAGCTCATGGTTTGCAACGCCTGATCGAAGAATTCGGGATGACCCACCAGCGGGTGGCCGAGTCGGTCGGACGTTCACGCACTGCGGTGAGCAACCTGCTGCGGCTGCTCAACCTGTCGGCGCCGGTGCAGGAGATGCTGATGGACGGCCGGCTCGACATGGGTCACGCCCGCGCCCTGCTGGCCCTGGCGCATGCGCGCCAGGTCGACGCCGCGCACGAAATCGCCAAGCGCGGCCTGTCGGTACGGGAGACCGAGCGGCTGGTGGCGCGCATGCTGAACGAAGCGGAGCGTCTGCCACCGAAGCGGGATCGCGATGTAGAGCGTCTCGAAGAGGGTCTGGCCGAGCGTCTGGGCGCACGGGTCCGCATCACCGCCAGCAAGAACGGCCACGGTCGTCTGAGCATCGAGTTCGCCAGCCTGGACCAGCTCGATGAGCTGTTGCGCAGGATACATTGAGCGCCGTTTCTAGTGCCCGTGATGGTCATCAAGCCCATATATAGTGTTCACGGCCCGAATGGCGTGGATTCGAATGCAATCAATCGAATTGATGTTTGCATGAATGGGGCTAATTTATATATCATTATCCTCTAATGTTTTTCGCCGCGCGTCGGGTCATGCTGTGGATGGTCGCGCCGGTCGTCAGCGCGGCTCTGGTGGTCGGCGCTGTGGCCGGCGCGGGCGAGGCGCTCGCCATGTTCCATGGCGGCGCGGTGGCTTGGGCCAATGTCGGGCTGTTGCTCTGGCGTTGGCGGCGTGGCGCGACCGTGATTCACTGCGACGCGGCGCGCCACCTGAAATCGTTTCACCGTTCCATGCTGGAACGGTTTTTTGTTGTCGTCGTTCTGCTGGCGTCGGGGTTCGTGCTGAGCGCGCACCCCGGGATGCTGCTGACTGGATTTGTGGTCGGACAGCTGGCCTGGTTACTGGCCAGCCTGACCTTGCGTGAGAGAACCTGAATATGGCTGCGGAAGCGCATACTTCTTCGGAATACATCAAGCATCACCTGCAGAACCTGGCCTATGGCCAGCGACCGGATGGTAGCTGGGGTCTCGCCCAGAGTGCCGAGGAAGCCCAGGCGATGGGTTTCTGGGCGATCCATCTCGACACCATCGGGGTGTCCATCCTGCTCGGCGTGTTGTTCCTGTACCTGTTCCGCAAGGCCGCGGCCACCGCGACCGCCGGGGTGCCCGGCGGGCTGCAGAACTTCGTCGAATGGATCGTCGAATTCGTCGACAACAGCGTGCGCGGCTCCTTCAGCGGCCGCAATGCCTTGGTTGCCCCACTGGCGCTGACCATATTCATCTGGATCTTCCTGCTCAACCTGATGGACCTCGTGCCCATCGACTGGATTCCCGGCCTGATGGGCGCGCTGGGCCTGCCCTACTTCAAGCTGGTGCCCACCACCGATCCCAACGCCACCTTTGGCATGGCCATCGGTGTGTTCATCCTGGTGCTGTACTACAGCATCAAGATGAAGGGCCCGGGTGGTTTCTTCGCCGAGCTGGCCTTCCAGCCCTTCGGCAAGTGGGGCATGCCCGCCAACCTGCTGCTCGAGGGCGTGAACCTCATCGCCAAACCCGTGTCCCTGGCATTGCGGTTGTTCGGCAACCTCTACGCCGGCGAGATGATCTTCATCCTCATCGCCCTGATGTTCTCGGGCGGCGCCGTGCTGTTCCTGATGGGCGGCGTGCTGCAATGGGCCTGGGCCGTGTTCCACGTGCTCATCATCACCCTCCAGGCATTCATCTTCATGACGCTGACCATCGTCTATCTGGACATGGCGCATCAGGAACACCATTGATCCCTTGCAATTCCCAATCCCGGTAACCTTGACCTTGAACTAGGAGAACTCAAATGGAAATGTCCTCTGCTCTGCTCTACATCGCTGGCGCTCTCATGATGGGCCTGGGCGCACTCGGTGCCGCGGTCGGCATCGGCATCCTCGGCGGCCGCTTCCTGGAAGGCGCGGCCCGCCAGCCGGAACTGATCCCCATGCTGCGTACCCAGTTCTTCATCGTCATGGGTCTCGTCGATGCGGTGCCGATGATCGCCGTCGGTCTGGCCATGTATGTGCTCTTCGCGGTGGCTGGCTGATCGCTCGTCGCTTGGCTTAAACCCGGAGAGGATCGGGCATGAACATCAACCTAACCCTGATCGGGCAGTCCATCACGTTCGCAGTGTTCGTGTGGTTCTGCATGAGATTCATCTGGCCGCCGATCGTCAATGCCCTGGAAGCCCGGCGCAAGACGATCGCGGACGGACTCGCCGCCGCCGATCGCGGCAAGCACGAGCTGGAGCTGGCCGCCAAGCGCGCCAGCGAGACCCTGCACGACGCCAAGCAGAAGGCCGCCGAGATCATCGCCCAGGCCGAGAAGCGTGGCGCCCAGATCATCGACGAGGCCAAGCAGGCCGCCAAGGTGGAGGGCGATCGCCAGATCGTTGCCGCCCGCGCCGAAATCGACCAGGAAGTGTTCCGGGCCCGCGAGCAACTGCGTGAGCAGGTGGCCCTGCTGGTTATGGCCGGCGCCGAGAAGGTGCTGCGGCGCGAGGTCGATGCCAGGGCGCATGCCGAGCTGCTCGAGGCCATCAAGAACGAGCTCTGACCATGGCCGAGATCACCACCATCGCCAGACCCTATGCCGAAGCGCTGGCCCGTCTGGCGCGCGAGGCCAATTCCTGGCCGACCTGGTCCGAGCGGCTGGACCTGCTCACCCGGGTCGCGCTCGATCCCCAACTCGCTACCCTGGCGGCGAATCCGTCGGTGCCGTCCGGTCGAGTCGTCGAGGTGATCCTCGCCGTGTGCGGCGACCGTCTCGGTCAAGAAGGCGCCAATTTCGTGCGCATGCTGGCCGAGAACAAGCGCTTTGCAGTTCTGCCCGAGATCGCCCGGCTGTTCGAGGAGATGAAGGCCGAGCAGGAAGGCACCCTGGAGGCGAGGATCCGTACCGCCTTCGAACTCACCGCGGCGCAGATGCAGGCCCTGGCCCAGCGTCTGGAGGCCAGGTTCGAGCGCAAGGTGAGTGCCGAGCAGGTGGTGGACCCCGAGCTGATCGGCGGCGTGGTCATCCAGATCGGCGATGAGGTTTTGGATGCGTCGGTACGCGGTCGCCTGCAAGGCCTGGCCGCGACCCTGAAGGCTTGAAAAGAGAATCTGGAGTCACTATGCAACTCAATCCGTCTGAAATCAGCGAGCTGATCAAGAGCAAGATCCAGAACCTGGAGTCCGGCTCCGAGCTGCGCACCCAGGGGACGGTAGTCTCCGTCACCGACGGCATCGTCCGCGTGCACGGCCTGACCGAGGTCATGCAGGGCGAAATGCTGGAGTTCCCCGGCAACACCATGGGCATGGCCCTGAACCTAGAGCGCGACTCCGTGGGTGCGGTGGTGCTGGGTGAATACGAACACATCGGTGAAGGCGACATCGTCAAGTGCACCGGCCGCATCCTCGAGGTACCGGTGGGCGAGGCCCTGCTTGGCCGGGTGGTGAACTCGCTGGGCCAACCCATCGATGGCAAGGGTCCGGTCAACTGCGCCGCCACCAGCCCGATCGAAAAGATCGCCCCTGGCGTGATTGCCCGCCAGTCGGTGTCGCAGCCCCTGCAGACCGGCCTGAAGTCGGTCGATGCCATGGTGCCGATCGGTCGTGGCCAGCGCGAGCTGATCATCGGCGACCGCCAGACCGGCAAGACTGCCGTCGCCATCGACGCGATCATCAACCAGAAGGGCACCGGCGTGAAGTGCATCTACGTCGCCGTCGGCCAGAAGGCTTCCTCGATCGCCAACGTGGTGCGCAAACTGGAAGAGCACGGCGCCATGGAGCACACCATCGTCGTTGCCGCTACCTCTTCCGACCCGGCTGCCATGCAGTTCATCGCTCCCTACGCCGGTTGCACCATGGGCGAGTATTTCCGTGACCGTGGCGAGGACGCACTCATCGTATACGATGATCTCACCAAGCAGGCCTGGGCCTATCGCCAGATCTCCCTGTTGCTGCGCCGCCCGCCGGGCCGCGAGGCTTACCCGGGCGACGTGTTCTACCTGCACTCCCGCCTGCTGGAACGCGCCGCGCGGGTGAACGCCGAATACGTCGAAAAGCTTTCCGGAGTGAAGGGCAAGACCGGCTCCCTCACCGCCCTGCCGGTGATCGAGACCCAGGCCGGCGACGTGTCCGCATTCGTCCCCACCAACGTGATCTCGATCACCGACGGCCAGATCTTCCTGGAAACCGACCTGTTCAATGCCGGTATCCGTCCCGCCATCAACGCCGGTCTGTCGGTGTCCCGCGTTGGCGGAGCCGCCCAGACCAAGGTCATCAAGAAGCTGGGCGGCGGCGTGCGTCTGGCCCTCGCCCAGTACCGCGAGCTGGCGGCCTTCGCCCAGTTCGCCTCCGATCTCGACGAGGCCACCCGCAAGCAGCTCGAGCGCGGTCGCATGGTCACCGAGCTGATGAAGCAGTCGCAGTACGCGCCGATGGGGGTTTCCGAAATGGCGGTCACCCTGTTCGCCGTCAACCGCGGCTATATGGATGACGTCGACGTCAAGCGCTCGCTGGCCTTCGAATCCGCGCTGTTGTCCTTCCTCAAGGGCAAGTACGCCGCCGTGCTCGACAAGATCGAGGAATGCAAGGACCTGGATGCCGACACCGAGAAACAGCTCGTCGCCGCCATCGAGGACTTCAAGGCCTCGGCCGCCTACTGAACGGGAACTGAACGATGGCCGCCGGAAAAGAGATCCGCACCAAGATCAAGAGCGTGGAAAACACGCGCAAGATCACCAAGGCCATGGAAATGGTGGCCGCCTCGAAGATGCGCAAGGCACAGGATCGCATGCGCCATGCGCGCCCCTACGCCGAGAAGATCGCCAGCGTGGCGGCCCACTTCGCCCAGGCCCATCCCGAGTACAAGCATCCGTTCAGCATCGCCCGGCCCGAGTTCAAGCGGGTCGGCCTGATCGTGGTGACGACCGACAAGGGCCTGTGCGGTGCGCTCAACACCAATGCGCTGCGCATGGCCATCAGCCGGATGAAGGAATGGGACGAGAAGAAGGTCGAGACTGACGTCACCGTCATCGGCAACAAGGGCCTTGGTTTCATGCAGCGCCTGGGTGCCAATGTGGTGTCGCACGTCACCGGCATGGGCGACACGCCGCACATGGAACGGCTGATCGGTCCGGTGCAGGTGATGCTGGACAACTACAAGTCCGGCCGCATCGATGCCCTGTACCTGATCTACAGCCGCTTCATCAACACCATGAAACAGGAATCCAGCTTCACCCAGCTGTTGCCCCTGCCGGCAAACAGCGCCGATGAAGGGGTTTCAAAGGCTCACTGGGACTATATCTACGAGCCCGAGGCCAAGGGTGTTGTGGATGGCTTGATGGTGCGTTACATCGAGGCGCTGATCTATCAGGCGGTGGCCGAGAACATGGCCTGTGAACAGTCAGCCCGGATGGTGGCGATGAAATCCGCCTCGGACAATGCCAAGACCGTGATCGAGGAACTCAAGCTGGTCTACAACAAGACCCGCCAGGCTGCCATCACCAAGGAACTTTCGGAGATCGTCGCCGGCGCTGCCGCCGTCTGACGTTCCCCCGCAACGGATTCTCACTTTTTCAGGAAATACGACGATGACCGAAGGAAAAATCGTTCAAATCATCGGCGCCGTGGTGGACATGGAGTTTCCCCGCGGTTCGCTGCCCAAGGTCTATGACGCCATCAAGATGGAGTCGCCGGAACTCACCTTCGAGGTGCAGCAGCAGCTCGGCGACGGTATCGTGCGCACCATCGCCATGGGCTCCACCGACGGCCTCAAGCGCGGCATGGCGGTGAAGAATACCGGTGCCGCGATCACCGTCCCGGTCGGCCAGGCCACCCTGGGACGCATCATGGACGTGCTCGGCAACCCGGTCGATGAGGCCGGCCCGGTCAACGCCGAAGTGAGCTGGCCCATCCACCGCAAGTCCCCGGCCTATGCCGACCAGGCCGCCGCGGTCGAGATTCTCGAAACCGGCATCAAGGTCATCGACCTGATCATGCCGATCGCCAAGGGCGGCAAGGTCGGCCTGTTCGGCGGCGCCGGCGTGGGCAAGACCGTGACCCTGATGGAGCTGATCCGCAACATCGCCGTCGAGCACAGCGGCTTTTCCGTGTTCGCCGGCGTGGGCGAGCGTACCCGCGAGGGCAACGACTTCTATCACGAGATGAAGGAAGGCGGCGTGCTCGACAAGGTGTCGCTGGTCTACGGCCAGATGAACGAGCCGCCGGGCAACCGCCTGCGCGTGGCGCTGACCGGCCTGACCATGGCCGAATACTTCCGCGACGAAGGCCGCGACGTGCTGTTCTTCGTCGACAACATCTACCGCTACACCCTGGCCGGTACCGAGGTGTCCGCGTTGCTGGGTCGCATGCCCTCCGCCGTGGGCTATCAGCCGACGCTTGCCGAGGAAATGGGCCGGCTGCAGGAGCGAATCACCTCCACCCGCACCGGCTCCATCACCTCCTTCCAGGCCGTGTACGTGCCCGCCGACGACCTGACCGACCCATCGCCGGCCACCACCTTCGCCCACCTGGATGCCACCCTGGTGCTGTCCCGTCAGGTGGCCGAGCTGGGCATCTACCCCGCCGTGGATCCGCTCGACTCCACCTCGCGCCAGCTCGACCCGCTGGTCGTGGGCGAGGAGCACTACTCGGTGGCCCGCTCGGTGCAGTCCACCCTGCAGCGCTACAAGGAACTACGCGACATCATCGCCATTCTCGGCATGGACGAACTCTCCCCCGAGGACAAGCTGGTCGTATCCCGCGCCCGCAAGATCCAGCGCTTCCTCTCGCAGCCGTTCTTCGTCGCCGAGGCATTCACCGGTGCCCAGGGCAAGTACGTCTCCCTGAAGGAAACCATCAAGGGCTTCAAGGCCATCGTCGCCGGCGAATACGACCACCTGCCCGAGCAGGCCTTCTACATGGTGGGCACCATCGAGGAAGCGGTCGAAAAGGCTAAAACGATTCAGTGAGGCGTGAGGTGAAAGGCGGGAGGATAGCCCCCCGCCTCAGCCCTCATCCCTCGCTCCTCACCGGAGTGGAACTATGGCAATGACCCTGCATGTCGACATCGTGAGCGCCGAGGAGTCCATTTACTCGGGCCTCGCCGAATTCGTCGTGGTGCCGGCCGAAATGGGCGAGGTCGGCGTGTACCCGCGCCATGCCCCCATGCTGACACGGATCAAGGCGGGCTCGGTACGGATCAAGACGCCTGAAAAGGAAAACGAGGATCTGATATTCGTCAGCGGCGGCATTCTCGAAGTGCAGCCGGGGGTGGTGACCATCCTGTCCGATACCGCCATCCGGGGGGCTGACCTCGACGAAGCGCGCGCGCTGGAAGCCAAGCGCCAGGCCGAGGAGGCCATGCAGAATCGCGACAGCGCCATGGAGTATGCCCAGGCCCAGATCGAACTGGCCCAGGCCGTGGCGCAATTGCACGCCATCGAGAAGCTGCGCAAGCTGCGCCACTGAGCTAAATCGGACGGAACGAAAAAGGGCGGCCCATGGGCAAGCCCCTCTAAAAACTGGTTGATGTTTTGAGCTGGGTTTGATCTAGTCGGCGCAGTAACAAGAATGGCCTCCGATTTCGGAGGCCATTCGTCTTTTCGGGGAACGAAAATTCAACGACCGGTTATGCTGTCGTCAGCAGGGCGTGGCTTGCATCCCGGTTTGCGGCGCGAACATGGGCGCGAATGCCTCGAAGGGGATTTCCACAGATTCCCATTGTACCGCCCGCAATTGATTGGACACTGATTTGCAGTTCATGCGGCCTTTCGG
>CAZOZD010000044.1:3962-12250 GCA_964584195.1 uncultured Burkholderiales bacterium | reverse complement strand
CCGGAAGGCCACTATTTCACCCTGGGCGACAATCGCGATGCCAGCAACGATTCGCGCTACTGGGGCTTCGTGCCCGACGAGAACATCGTCGGCCGGGCATTCATGATCTGGTGGAATTTCGGCAACCTCGGCCGCATCGGACAATTCATCGACTAGGAGTCTCACACATGTACCCGGGCATCCTGAGCCGCCAGCGCGGCGTCACCTTCACCGGCCTGATCATGGGCACCTTCGTATTCCTGTTCCTGTTCTGGCTGGGCATGAAGATCGTGCCGCCGCTCTACCTGCACATGAAGGTGCAGAAGGTGCTGGAAAGCATCGCCAGCGACGAGGGACGCTCCAGCGGCACCGACTCCGACCTGCGCTCGGCCTTCCTCAAGCGGCTCGACACCAGCTATCTGGAAGGTGACGTATCGGTCGACGACCTGACCATCCACCGCACCACCGACGCGGTTACCCTCACCGTCACCATCGACAAGGAAAACCCCCTGTTCGAGGGCGTGGCCATCCGCGTCAACAAGGATGCCACGGTGGAGATCCCCACCCGCTGATGGCCCACCGTCTGGAACAGCGTATCGGCCATGTATTCGGCCAGCCCGAGCTGTTGCGCCAGGCCCTGACGCACCGCAGTTTCGGCGCCAGCAACAACGAACGCCTGGAGTTCATCGGCGACGGCGTGCTCAACTGCGTCATCGGCCTGATGCTGTACCAGCGTTTTCCGCACCTGCGCGAAGGCCAGCTGTCCCGCCTGCGCGCCAACCTGGTCAACCAGCAGCCCTTGTTCGAGATCGCAAGCCAGCTCGGCCTGGGCGATGAACTTCGCCTGGGCGATGGGGAGCTGAAGAGCGGCGGCGCCAGCCGGCCGTCGATCCTCGCCGATGCGCTCGAATCGCTGTTCGGCGCGGTGCTGCTCGATGCCGGCTTCGATGCCGCGCGGGGCGTCATCGAACGCCTGTTCGCCGAACGCCTGGCCGCCATCGACCCATCCACGCATGGCAAGGACGCCAAGACCCTGTTGCAGGAATGGCTGCAATCGCGCCGCCACGGCCTGCCCAGCTACCAGCTCCTGTCCGCCACCGGCCAGGCCCATGCCCAGACCTTCCGGGTCGCCTGCGACATCCCGCCGCTCGGCATCCGCACCGAGGGCCACGGCCCCAGCCGCAAGGCGGCCGAACAGGCAGCCGCGGAAGCGGCCTACGCCGCCGTGCTGGGGACATGAACGCCGCATGAACGCCATCACCCATGCCGGCTACATCGCCGTGGTCGGCCGGCCCAACGTCGGCAAATCGACCCTGATCAACGCCCTGGTCGGCGCCAAGGTCAGCATTGTGTCGAGCAAGCCGCAGACCACCCGCCATCGCATCCTCGGTGTGCGCAGCGAGGCCGACGCGCAATATGTGTTCGTCGACACTCCGGGCTTTCAGACCGGCCACAAGAGCGCCCTCAACCAGGCGATGAACCGGGTGGTGACCCAGGCGTTGAGCGAAGTCGACCTCGTCCTGTTCATTCTCGAAGCCATGAAGCTCACCCCGGCCGATCGCCGCGTGCTGCCCTTGCTGCCGGCCGACCGGCCGGTGATCCTGCTGGTCAACAAGGTCGACCAGGTGGCCGACAAGGCGCGCCTGCTGCCTTTTCTGCAGGAAGTCGCCGCACTCGCCCCGTTTGCCGAGATCGTGCCGATCTCCGCGCTCGATGCGCGCGATGGCGACCGTCTGCTTGCCATCCTGCGCCCCTACCTGCCGGAGTCGCCGCCTTTCTTCGAGGACGACGCGATCACCGATCGCAGTGAGCGCTTCCTCGCTGCGGAGATCCTGCGCGAAAAGGTGTTCCGCCTCACCGGGGACGAGATTCCCTACGGGGTCGCGGTCGAGATCGAACACTACGCGACCGAAGCCGAGGGGCTGCGCCGCATCCATGCCGTGGTCTGGGTCGATCGTGAGGCGCACAAGCCCATCCTGCTCGGTCGCGGTGGCGAGCACATGAAACGCATCGCCACCGAGGCCCGCCAGGACATGGAACGCCTGTTCGATGCGCGCGTGTTCCTGCAATGCTGGGTCAAGGTGAAAAGCGGCTGGATGGACAATGCCGCATTGCTGAAGTCGCTCGGCCACGAATAACCCGGTTCCCCAGGCACGTCAGCCCGCGCCCATCGCGCCATGTCCGAACGCATCGACCACGAGGATGCCTACATCCTCCACACCCAGCCCTGGCGCGAGACCAGCCTTCTGGTGGATGCATTCAGCCGCCACCACGGCCGCATCGCCCTGGTGGCGCGCGGCGCGCGGCGGGCCCAGTCCGGCATCAAGGCACGGCTTCTCGCCTTCCAGCCGCTGTGGCTGTCCTGGTTCGGCAAGGGCAGCCTGATGACCTTGCATGCCGCCGAATGGCAGGGCGGCGACCTGAGGCTGACCGGTCGCGCCCTGATGTGCGGCTTCTATCTCAACGAACTGCTGCTGCGCCTGCTGCCGGCCGGCGACGCGCACGAACACCTGTTCGACCGCTATCGGCACACCCTGCGCCGGCTGGCGGCCGGCGAGGCCGTGGAGCCGGTGTTGCGCGGTTTCGAACTCGACCTGCTGGCCGAGCTGGGCTATGCGCACAGCCTCGGCCAGGACACCGCCGGGCGCACCATCGAGGCCGACCGGCGCTACCAGTTCACCCCCGAGCACGGCGTTGGCGAGGACCGCCGCGGCGCCTATGCCGGCAAGACCTTGCTCGACATGACCCGGGGCGATTTCAGCGATCCGCGCACCCTGGCCGAAGGCAAGCAGCTGATGCGGGCACTGATCCATCATTACCTAGGCGACCGGCCACTGCACACCCGGCAACTGTTGCGCGAGATGCAGCAGTTCTGAGCGCGGCCGGAACCGCCCCGGCAGGGGCGCGCGAACGTCGTTCCCGGTTCAGCGCAGCACGAAGCGCAAGGTGGCGGGCGATTGCCCTGGCAACTGGATCACCGCCACGGCACGCGCGCCGCGTCCCGGCCTGAGCTGGCTCATGGCGCCCAGGGCGCTGTCGGACACCGGCCGCAGGACCAATTCCTCCTTTTGCCCGCCAACCAGCAGGGTGAGCCGCCCGCTCGCGCCCTGACTGGGCAATTGCGCGGCATGGTCGGACAGGTAGATCTTGATCTCGCCGTTGCGGGCCGCCACCAGTTCGGCCTGGAACGGGCCGGCATCGGCCACCACGCCGCCCCAGCGTGGCTTGCCGTGGTCATCATGGGCGCTCGCCGGGCTGGCGAATACGAGGACGGAGAACAACGCGGCGATCCAGGTCTTCATGGCTTTTCCTTTCGTGGTCGACAGGTGGACGGGGTCAATACATGCCCGTGGCACGGCTGACCAGCAGGCGGCGCAATGGCTTTTCGCCCCAGCGCAGGAACATCACCGGGGTGAGCACGGTATCGAGCAGGGTGGCGCTGATCAGACCACCGAAGATGACTACCGCCACCGGATGCAGGATCTCCTTGCCGGGGGCCTCGGCGGCGAACAGCAGCGGCAGCAGGGCGAATGCGGTCACCAGTGCGGTCATCAGCACCGGGGTGAGGCGTTCGAGCGAGCCGCGCACGATCATCGCGCGGCCGAATCGCTCGCCCTCGTTGGCGCACAGGTTGATGTAGTGCGAGATCTTCAGGATGCCGTTGCGGGTGGCGATGCCGGTCAGGGTGACGAAGCCGACCAGGGCCGCCACCGAAAGCGGCTGCCCCGCCAGCCACAATGCGAGCACGCTGCCGACCAGGGCGAGCGGGATGTTGGCCATGACGATGAGTGCCAGCACGGTGGATCGGTAACGTCCATACAGCACCAGAAAGATCAATGTCAGGGAAGCCAGGGCCAGCAGGATGATCTGCCGGGTCGCTTCCTCCTGGGCCTGAAACTGTCCTTCTAGGGCGATCGAGTAGCCTTCCGGCAACGGAAAGTCCGCCAGTTCGGCGCGAATCTCGCCGATCACCCGGGCCAGATCGCCGTCACTGTTGGCGGACAGGACGATGCGGCGACGGGTGTTCTCGCGGCTGATCTGGTTGGGACCATGGCCATCCTCGACGCGGGCCAGGATGGAAAGCGGCACCCATCCGGCCGGCGTTTCCACCGGCATCCGGGCCAGTGTGAACGGATCGCGCGCACTCTCCGGAAGACGCAACACCAGGTCGAAGCGACGATCGCCTTCGATCACCTGGCCGATGTGCTTGCCCTCGGTCAGGGCACCAAGCTCGGCCAGCAGGGCGCCCGGGGCGAGTCCGTGGCGGGCGAGCGCGTCTTGGTCAAGACGGACGTTGAGCTGCGGGATGAGCACCTGCTTTTCCACCTGCAGATCGGTGAGGTTGGCGATCCCGGCCAGACGTCGTTCGAGATCGCTGGCCAGGCCGCGCAGCACGTCCAGATCCTCACCGTGGATCTTGAGGGCGATCTGGGCACGCACCCCGGAGAGGAGATGATCGAGCCGATGCGAAATCGGCTGGCCGATGCTGACCACCGCCGGCAGTCCGGCCAGGCGGGCGCGGATGTCCTGGATCACCACCGCACGGGGCCGTTCCGATTCGATCAGATCGACATCGATCTCGCTGTAATGCACACCTTCGGCATGCTCGTCGAGCTCGGCCCGGCCGGTGCGACGCCCCACCCCGCGCACCTCCGGTACCTCGGCGATCAAGCGTTCGGCGAGCGCGCCGACGCGCGCCGACTCGGTCAGTGAAACCCCGGGATCGAGCAACACGTTCACGGTCAGGGTGCCCTCGTTGAAGGGCGGCAGGAAGGCACGCGGGAACAGCGCCACGCTAGCCGCCGCCAGGGCCACCAGCACGGCGGCGGCGGCGAGCAGGCCGCGCTCATGCGCGAACGACCAGTCGAGCAGGCGCATGTCCTGGCGCTTGAGCCAGGCCACCAACGGACTGTCGCCACCGGGCGGCGCAGGCATGTCCGGCAACAGGTAGTAGGCCAGCACCGGAGTCAGGGTGATGGACACCACCAGGCTGGCGAGGATGGATACGATGTATGCGATGCCGAGTGGCGTGAACAGGCGGCCCTCGATGCCGGGCAGGGCGAACAGTGGAATGAATACCAGCACCACGATCAGGGTGGCATACAGGATGGCGGAACGCACCTCCACGGTCGCCTCGGCGATCACCCGAATCACCGGTCGCGGCGAGGCGGCGGCGCGGTTCTGGCGCAGCCGGCGCAGCACGTTCTCGACCCCGACCACGGCATCGTCGACCAGTTCGCCGATGGCGATGGCCAACCCGCCCAGAGTCATGGTGTTGATCGACAGACCGAAATGACGGAACACCAGCACCGTCACCAGCAGCGAAACCGGGATTGCGAGCAGGGAGATGAAGGTGGTGCGGGCGTTGAGCAGGAACAGGAACAGGACCAGAGCGACGATGATGGCGGCGTCACGCAGGGCCTCCATCACATTGGCGATGGCGTTCTCGATGAAGGTGGCCTGACGGAACAGCAGCCGGGGCGTCTCCAGCCCGACCGGCAGGGAGCGGGCCAGTTCGGCGAGGGCGCGTTCGATCTCGCCGGTCAATGCCACGCTGTCCTGGCCGGGCTGTTTCTGCACCGACAGGATCACCGCCGGCTGGCCGGCGACCCCCGCGTCGCCACGCTTCGGCGCCGGCGCCAGGGTCACTTCTGCCACCCGTTCCAGGGGCACGGCATGGCCGTCGCGCATCGCGACGGGCAGGGCCTTCAGCGCGTCGATGCGCGCCTCCCGCCCGACGTGGCGGATCAGGAATTCGCGCCCACCCGAATCGAGAAAACCGCCGCCGGTGTTGGCGCCGAACCCGGCCAGCGCCGCCTCCACCTCGGCACGGCGGACGCCGAGCGCGCGCATGCGTTCCGGCTGCAGCTCGACCCGGTACTGGCGCACCTCGCCCCCGATGACGGTGACCTGGGCCACGCCGGGAATCGTCAGCAGGCGCGGCCGCATCACCCAGTCTGCGTACTCGCGCGCCCGCATCGGGCTCACCCGGGCCGGATCGGCGGGCAGGGCGATGAGCACGATCTCGCCCATGATCGAGGCGACCGGGGTCAGATGCGGCACGATCCCGGCCGGCAGTTGTTCACGCGCCAGGCCGAGCCGCTCGACCACCTGCTGGCGGTTGCGATGCAGATCGCTGCCCCAGGCGAACTCGACATAGACGATGGACAGGCCGACACCCGATACCGAACGGACCCGCGTCACGCCGGGCATGCCGGCCATCGCCGCCTCGATCGGAAAGGTGACCAGACGCTCCACTTCCTCGGGCGCCAGGCCGCCCGCCTCGGTCATCAGGGTGACGCTGGGCTTGTCCAGGTCGGGAAACACATCCACCGGCATCTGCCGTCCCACCAGGATGCCATGCACGACCAGCATCAGCGCCAGGCCGAGTACCAGCATGCGCTGCTTCAGGCTGGACTCGATGACACGGGCAAACATGGCGCCGGAACCCGGGCTCAGCGTACCTGGCCGAGCAGGCTGGCCGCCTCGACCACCACCCGTTCGCCCTCATCCACACCGGAGACGATCAGCACGCGTTTGGCATCCAGGGCGCGCACCCCGACCCGCCGTGGCGCGAATCGCTCCGGACCGAGCTTGATCCAGGCCAGCGATTCGCCCGACGCATCACGCGCGACCGCCGCGCGCGGCACCGCCCCCCCCTTCAGGATGCGGTCGCTGACCACCACCACCGTCACCGACTGGCCCACCGCCAGCGCACCCCCGCCCGCCTCGCGCCGGAACCGCATCGGCCAGGCCAGATCGCGCAGACGCGGACTGCTGCCCAGGAAGCGCAAGCGGACCTCGTCCTCGGCCAGGCGGGCATGCGCGCCGACCACCCGGGCGGGCAGCCCGGCATCGTGTGTCAGCACTTCCACCACCAGACGCTCGGGGTCGATCAATTCGAACAGCGTGTCACCGGCGTTCACCACCTGACCCGGAACGACCGGGCTGGCGGCGATCACCCCGTTCACCGGTGCCAGCACGGGTTCCCGCCCGGATGCGCCTGCGACCAGCCGGTCGCGACGCTGGCGCATCGATTCCAGCTCGACCCGCGCCGCCTCGATCTCCTTGCCGGCGACCACGCCTTCCAGTTGCCGGTAGCGTTCGTGACGGGCCTCGGCCAGCCTCAGCTCGGCCGCCAGACCGGCCAGGCGGGCATCCAGCTCGGCCCGCTCCAGCCTGCTGGCAAGCGGCACCAGCCAGGCCAGCCGCTCGCCGCGCCGCACCCGTTGACCGGGCACCGGCAGTCCGGCATCCGGCGCTTCGATGCGACCGCTCTGGCCCGCCGCCACCTTGGCCGCCGCGCGCGGGTCGGCCACCACCACCCCGGCCAGCTCGAACGCCTCGGCATGACGCTCGACACGCGCCGGCCGGGTACGCACGCCGAGCCGGTGCTGCATGGCCTTGGGCATGAACAGGCTGCCATCGGGCAGACGGCGGGCCACTTCGCCGGCTGGAGCTGGCGCGGCTGGTGGATGGGCGTGGTCGGCACCGCCATGCGCATGGATGGACAAGGGGGAGGCCAGGATCGCAAGCAGGGCCGGAATAAGGATGTACAGACGCATTCCGCTCACCTCCTTGACACGCCGACCCGGCCTCGCCGGCGCTGGACGACCCAGATCAGGCCGGCCAGCAGCATGGCCGCGCCTCCACCCCAGACCAGTGTGACCGGCCACGACCGGGGCGGACCGGCACCAACGTCGCCCGGCACGTCGAGATCGGCGATCAGCAGATCATCGGCCTCGCCCACCACCAGGGTGAACACCAGTACGTGCCTGCCCGGCGCGGCGGCCGCGCCCGCCGCAACCCGGTACAGCCCCGGTCCGAGCGCCTCGGCAAGTTGCGTGACCCCCCCCGTCTCGACCTCGATGCGTGCATCGGCGACCGGCTCGTTGCTGTCGGCGCGATCGAGGTGGATGCGCAGATGATCCTCCTCCAGAACCGCGACCAGTTCGAACAGATCCCCCTCGGCCACCGCACGGGGGTGGGCCGCCACCGCCGGAGCCGGTGGCGGCCCATGATCATGCCCCTCGTGCGCCAGCGCCCAGGCGCACCAGAGCGCCAGCATTGCCCCGACGATCCTGTTCACGGCAATACCCCCATCGTCTGTGCAAGATCGGAAAGCGCACGTCCTACCGCCAATGCATGCTCGACCCGTTCAGCCTCGGCGGACTGGGCCGCGGCGCTGAGGCGCAAGAACATCCACGACTACGTGATCTTCGAGCGCGCCTCGGACATCGGCGGCACCTGGCGCGACAACACCTATCCCGGCATCGGGGTCGACATCCCGGTCTTCGCCTACCAGTTCT
>CAZOZD010000044.1:0-3952 GCA_964584195.1 uncultured Burkholderiales bacterium | reverse complement strand
CCATGTGGCGAGATCGACTACGCCCAGAGCGAACCCCTTCTCGGCCAGTGCGCCGCTGTCCCGGGCCAGTGCCGCGGCCTCTTCGGCGCGGGCCAGGGCGCGCTCCGCTGCCGCCAAGCGTTGTTGCGCCGCCTCGATTCCGGCATCGAGTAGACGGCTGTGACGAAGTTGTTCCGCCTCGGCCTGGCGCAAGGCTGCAAGCGCTTCGGCGCGGCTCTGACGCTGGCGCGACGGTTCGGCGAACGACCACTTCAGCTTCATGCCCAGGCGGTGATCGTGCATGCCTCCAGGCTCGCGTTCGCGGATCAGGCTGGCGGCCAGCTCCGGCGCCTCCCGCCGCACAACCCGGGCAAGCGCGTGTTCGGCCTCGGCCAGGGCGAGTTCCGCCTCGCCAAGGCGCGCCAGCGGGTGCGGTGTTACGGACGCATGGCGTGGCTCGGGGTCGAACCGATCCGGCACCGGCAAGCCGGTCAACGCTTCCCAGGTCAGCCGGGCCCGGTCCATGCCGGCCTGCGCCAGCTCCAGGGCGGCCTCGGCCCGGGCGCGTTCGCCAGCGGCGAGGTTGGCCTGCATGCGAGCGATCTCTCCGGCCCGCTCGCGCCGCCGCGCCTCCGCCTCGATGGCGCGCGCCGAATCCAGACCACGCCGGGCGAGTTCATGCGCGGCGCGCGCACCGGCCAAATCCCACCACGCCGTCCGCAACTCGCCGGCCAGCTCCAGCCGGACCGCATCACGCCGTGCCGCCAGAACCTCGCGCGCCCGTTTCGCCAGACGGGCCGCCGCGGCCGGCTGGCCGGGCAACCAGAGCGGCACGGCCAGCTCGACTTCCCATTCCTGCTTGCCCTGTTCGGCCCGCGAGGCCCCCAGACCGAGCGCCACCGGCCCCGGCCAGACCTTGCCGGCCAACTCGATCCGGGCGTTCGCCGCATCTTCCCGTGCGACTTCGGCCGCCGCTTCCGGATGACGCGCCCAGGCCGCCTCCAGGGCCTCTGCCAGGGGGTGCGCATGGAGCGCCTGGAGCGCCTGGGCCAAACCCAGGCCAGCCAGCAGAATCAGTGCACGGATCGATCGCATGGGATGATTCTCACCCCGGCAAGCGATCATCTTCCTGACCGCCGCATTACAAAATTGTCATCCAAGTCCTGTCTTGCCCCGTTTCCGTACCGGAACAGGCAAAATAGGCCCCATGAAGATCCTGGTGGTGGAAGACGAACCCAAGACCGGCGAGTACCTGCGCCAGGGGTTGAGCGAGGCCGGGCTGGTGACCGATCTCGCCCGCGACGGCTGGGAGGGCCTGGCGCTGGCGCGCACGGGGGACCACGACCTCATCATCCTCGACGTCATGGTGCCCGGGCTCGATGGCTGGCAGTTGCTCGGCGAGTTGCGCGCCACGGGCAACCCGGTGCCGGTGCTGTTTCTCACCGCCCGCGATTCGGTCGCCGACCGGGTCAAGGGACTCGAACTGGGCGCCGACGATTATCTGGTCAAGCCATTCGCATTCGCCGAGCTGCTGGCGCGGGTGCGCAGCCTGTTGCGGCGTGGCCGCGCCGTGGCCGAGCCGACCCGCCTTGTCGCCGCCGACCTCGAACTCGACCTGTTGCGCCGCCGCGCCCGCCGCGGCGGGCGCGCCATCGAGCTGACCGCCAAGGAGTTCGCCCTGCTGGAGCTGTTCATGCGTCGCCAGGGCGAGGTGCTGCCGCGCGGACTGATCGCCTCGCTGGTCTGGGACATGAACTTCGATTCGGACACCAACGTCATCGACGTCGCCGTGCGCCGTCTGCGCGCCAAGGTGGACGAGGGGTTCGGGCTTCGCCTCATCCGCACCGTGCGCGGCATGGGCTATGTGCTGGAAGCCACGGAGTGAACCTGTCCCTCACCGCTCGCATCAGCCTGCTGTTCGCCGCGGGAGCGGCCAGCGTGCTGCTCATCCTCGGCTGGGTGGTGGCGCGTTCCGTGGAGGCCCATTTCGAGGAAATGGACCGTCACGAACTCATGGGCAAACTCACCCTGGCGCGCAACCTGATCGCCCGGGTGGAGGATGCCGATGCGCTGGCCGAACTGCCCGGCCGGCTCGATGACGCCCTGATGGGACACCACGGCCTGGCCCTGAGCGTGCAGCCACTCGATGGACGCCCGTCCATCCACGCCGGCGATGGCCGCGTGCCGGAAGCGCTCCTGCGCCCGGCCGACGAAAGCGGCAGCCGCCTCCGCACCGGGAACGACTCCGGGCGGGTATGGCGCGGCCTTAGCGCCGATGTCGAGAGTGGCATTGCCGGTGACGCGCCCTACCGGATCGCCATCGCATTGGACATCACCCACCACCAGCACTTCATGCACGAATTCCATCGCACCCTGGCCCTGGCCGTGGCGCTCGCCGCCCTGTTCACCGCCGGCCTCGGCTGGGCCGCCACCCGCGCCGGCCTGGAGCCGCTACGGCGCATGACCGCGCTCACCGACGGACTGTCCGCCAGCCGCCTCACCGAGCGCCTGGCGGAAGCCCCCCTGCCGGGCGAAATGCGCGCCCTGGCGGCGGCATTCAACACCATGCTGGCGCGCCTGGAGGATTCGTTCACCCGCCTGAGCGAGTTTTCCGCCGATCTCGCGCATGAGTTGCGCACGCCGCTATCCAACCTGATCACCCAGACCCAGGTGGGCCTGTCGCGTGCCCGGACGACGGAGGAATACCGCGAACTGCTCGGCTCCAACCTGGAGGAATGCGAGCGGCTGGCGCGCATGGTCGGCGATCTGCTCTTTCTCGCCCAGGCCGACAACCGTCAGCTCGCACCGCGCCGGGAAGAGATCGACCTCGCCGCCGAACTGACCGGCCTGTGCGAGTTCTATGAGGCTCTCGCCAGCGACCGTGGCGTGCGTCTGGTCCGGACCGGAATGGCCCAAGTACGCGCCGATCGCGACATGCTGCGGCGCGCGCTTGCCAACCTGATTTCAAACGCGCTGCGCCACACCGGCGCGGGCGGCGCGATCCGCCTGAACCTCAGCCATGCGCCTGACTGGGTCCGGATCGAGGTAGCCAACCCCGGCGCGATCCCGGACAAGCACCTGCCCCGCCTGTTCGAACGCTTCTACACCGGCGACCCGGCCCGCCGCACGCGCGGTGAAGGCGCCGGCCTGGGACTCGCCATCGCCCGTTCCATCGCCCGCATGCACGGCGGCGATCTCACCGCCCGCAATGCCGACGGCGAAGCGCGCTTCACGCTCAGCCTACCGGCCTGATCAGACCCGCAGCGGGGCCTCAGCCCGGCAGCAGGGTTTCCACCAGCCGCGCCCAATAGCTTGCGCCCAGCGCCAGGATGGCATCGTTGAAGTCGTAATGCGGGTTGTGCAGCATGCAGCCGCCCTCGGCGAGGCCATTGCCGATCCAGATGTAGGCGCCCGGCCGCTCGCGCAGGAAATAGCTGAAGTCCTCGGCGCCCATGGAAGGAGGCCGATCGACATGCACCCGCGTCGCGCCGACCAGGGCGCTGGCCACCGCGCGGCAACGTTCGGCCTCTGCGGCGTCGTTGATGGTAGGCGGATAGCCGCGCCGGTAGTCCAGCTGCACCTCGATGCCATGGGCAGCGGCCGTGCCGGTGCATAGCCGCTGCATGGCGGCTTCGACGCGGTCCTCGACCTCGGGCCGGAATGCGCGCACGGTGCCGCCCAGACGGGCTTCCTCGGGGATGATGTTGTAGGCGTCACCGGCATGAAAACGGGTGACCGACAGCACCGCCGAATCGAGCGGGTCGATCTCCCGGCTGACCACGCCCTGCAGGCCCTGCACCAAGGCGCTTGCGGCCAGCAGCGGATCGCGCCCCTGGTGCGGCATGGCGGCGTGCGCGGCCCGGCCGCGCAGGTGGATGTCGAACTGGTCGGCGCAGGCCATCACCGGCCCGGAGTGGACTGCGAATTCACCG
The DNA here is from genome assembly GCA_964584195.1 of uncultured Burkholderiales bacterium. Taxonomy (GTDB): domain Bacteria; phylum Pseudomonadota; class Gammaproteobacteria; order Burkholderiales; family Thiobacillaceae; genus CAZOZD01. Next base: position 41 of record CAZOZD010000044.1, on the reverse strand, counting down.
GCCGGCAGGCCAGGCCAGTTGTGCATGCCATATACCGACTG